>NZ_JBDNJQ010000369.1:0-1406 GCF_051172895.1 Nostoc sp. CALU 1950
AGAGTTAGTGTAACTAGATATGTAAAGTTTTGTATTAGGATTCAACATTTCTGATACCAAATATATCCAAATCAGCTAAACTGCAAGCTCAGTTGAATCACTTAACTTTACTGATAAGTTGGGGAAAATGGCTCAGTCATCAACCAAATCAAGCGAACCTTCATCAGAAAGTTAATCAACAGATTCGAGTATTGGTAAATCAAATAGATGAAAATTCTTCTGCGTTTTTGGAGTTATCACCTGAGCCATCTATTCATGCTCGGTTGAATTTTGCTAATAACCTTAGCCAGATCCCGGATGAGCAATTGAAATTAGTAGCGATTCGATATGCTAAATTAGCCTTGAAAATGGCTGAAACTATTAATAGTATCCGATGGTTATCCTATAGTTTTGGTACTTTAGGTAAATTATCAACTCAAACAGAACAAAAACAGGCATATTTTAAGAAAGCTTTAGGATTCGCTCAATCAATTCGGGCTTCGGATATCGCCTACCAATGGCAACAGCAGTTAGGACTAATTTACCAAAAGCAGGGAAAAACTGAGTTAGCGATTCAGAACTATAATGCTGCGATCGCAAACATGACTCAAGTTCGTGATAGTTTTTTGTCAAGTAACCGAGATTTACAGTTCTCATTCCAGGAGGAAATGGAACCGGCATATCGCAATTATATGCGATTACTCTTAGCATCTCCTAGTCCTGATCTAAAAAAAGTAATACAAATAAATCAAGGACTGCAAATAGCACGTTTAGAAAACTTTCTTCGATGTGGCAAGCTTGACATTGTTGCTTTAAACCAGCTTCAAAATCTCAAGAACGTTCCATCGGTAATTAATATTATTGACTTAGAAGATACTATAGAGATAATTGTTCAGTCTCCAGATGGCTTACTTCACCATCATTCTGTTGACTCTAAGTTAGTCAGATTTCAGGTTAATCAGCTTTTAGAAGCGTTACAAAGCGAAAAATTTATTAATATCAATGAGAGCGCTATTACCCATTATTCTCAAAAAATTTATGAATCTTTAATTACACCAATTAAAACATATATACCCTCATCAGGAACGTTAGTATTCACTTTAGATAAATCTTTTCAAAGCTTACCAATGGGATTATTATATGATGGTAAAGATTATCTAATAGAGCATTATAGTATTGCAGGAACTGTAGGTTCTAGGGTAAGGCAACCTAGAATCTTGCATGAAAACCAAATGGTAGCTTTGATAGCTGGACTATCAAAAATTAGCCCCAGCTATATAGATAAAAATGCACCCAAAAACATGGGAAATTTGCCTCCATCTAAACAAGAACTAGAAAATGTGAAAAACAAACTAAATCGTCAGTAGCCTTGTTATACCAATTTTATATGAAGCTGCATATAATAGAGAAAACAAACTCGATAAATT
>NZ_JBDNJQ010000086.1:0-34583 GCF_051172895.1 Nostoc sp. CALU 1950
CTCATCATGAATCGACCGAGCAGCAGTCAGCGCATCTGTTAACAACTCCGGTGGCAGTTTCCCTGCTAAGATTCTTAAGGCATGGGCACGATAATACTCAGACTGAATTGACCGAGCGGTAGCCAATGCTTCTGGCAAGACTTCTGGTAGTTTGCCTGCTAAGACGCTTAAGGTCTTAGCGCGATCATACTCATCCTGAATCAACATAGCACTAGCCAGTGCTTGAGGTAACAACTCTGGTGGCAGTTTGTCTGTTAAAGCTATCAAGGCATTGGTGCGATATTCTTCAAACTGAATCGACATAGCAGCAGCCAGTGCATCTGTTAACAACTCTGGCGGCAGTTTGTCTGCTAAATCAGTCAAGGCATGAACACGAGAAGGCTCAAATTGAATGGAGATAGTAGCAGCCAATGCTTCAGGTAATACCTCTGGCAATTTTTCTGCTAAGGTACTTAAAGCATGGGCAGACAAATACTCATCCTGAATCAACCTAGCAGCAGCCAATGCGTCTGGCAACACTTCTGGTACTTTCTCTGATAATGCTGTTAAAGCATTGGCGCGAGAATGTTCATTGTAAATCAAAAAAGCAGCAAACAATGCGTCTGGCAATAGCTCTGGCACTTTCTCTGCTAGGGCTGTTAAGGCTTTGGCGCGAGAATATTCATCGTAAATCAACCAAGCAGCAGTCAATGCGTCTGGCACTGCATCTGGCACTTTCTCTACTAGGGCTGTTAAAGCATAAACCCGAGAAGACTCAGACTCAATCAACCTAGCAGCAGCTAGCGCTTTTGGTAACAACTCTGAGGGTAGCGTTGCTGCTAATGCGCTCAAGGCAAGAGAGCGAGAAGACTCAGACTGAATTGATACAGCAGCATCCAGTGCTTCTGGGAACAATTCAGAAGGTATTTTGTCTGCTAAAGTACTCAAGACTTGGGCGCGATGATATTCATCTTGAATCAACTTAGCAGTAGCTAGTGCTTCTGGTAAAACCTGCGGCATTTTGTCTGCTAATGCACTTAAAGTTTGGGCGCGATGATATTCATCCTGAATAAACTTAGCAACAGCTAGTGCTTCTGAAAACAACTCTGGTGGCAGTTTTGCTACTAATGCACTTAAAGTTTGGGCGCGAAAATAATCAGGCTTAATAGTCCTAACAGATGCAAGCACTTCTGGCAACAACTCTGGTAGTTTCTCCGCTAATGCTGAAAGAGCATCAGTGCGAAAATACTCAGACCGAATTACCCTAGCGGCTGCTAGAGCTTCTGATAGTGCTAGTTTTTCTAGATTTGGAGTTAAATAGTTAACTAATGTTGCCAAGGCTTTCACTTTCTCTACTAGTTTTGGTTTGTGCAACGCATAAGCTAACCCTTGTTCCAGACTCCATACTTTTTTTTTGACTAACGCCACGAGCAATTCTACTGGTACATTAGCTGCCAAACTATTAAGCGATGCAATCATCAAAGCATAGCGACATTGCAAACCTAGCACTTGCGGCAAGGTTGATTCAGTCCAATTTGCTTCCGTCAATTCCCAAGCACGAGAAATATCTGTGATGTAACCCCCAAGTTGTCCCAACTTCTCCCTCACCTCATACCAGGCGTTATTTCCGGTTGTTGACTCTTCCCGCAATAAAGAGTGAATCTCTTCAACCCATCCCGCCTTCTCCAAATGCCAAACTAAACGCTGATGAATGTAGCCATCATCAGGCAAGGTATGCCATAAATTATTCTGGGTTTTCTGCCGATATTTCTCCAAAAAAGCAGCATGAGCATCAGTAAGATTAAAACCTACCCCTGGCAAATCTCCTGTCCGCTTTGGCTGTAGCGCAGCAGTTAACAAATTACACGCTAAATCATGGAATAAGTCATGTAACCGATAGCTAGACGTACCATCAGTAAGCGGTACTCCTGTTAATAACAATGCCTTATTCCGTAAATATTGCAACATCTTGGCAGCATCACGCTCATCCATTGCCCACAGCGTCGCCGCCATCATCTTATTAATGTTGACATCCTCCGGCAACACCCCCAACCAAGCGAAATGCTGCTGCTTTTCTTGAGGCATTCGCTTGACACTTAAATTTAATGATGCCGTTAAACTCAGGCGTTTTAAACTCGCCTCATCGGTAATTTCTTCGGCTTCCGGTCGGTCAAAACTTCTTAATCTCGCTACTTCTTGCCGAATATCCGCCAATAGTTCATCCCAAGTCGTACCACTAGCAACTTCGGCGGCTGCAAGTTCCAACGCTAGGGGGAGATAACCAACACCTTTGGCTAAATTTTCGGCTGAGTGACGTTCTGCACCTGTAATCTCGCGTCTTAATTTCTTCGTCAGCAATGCCATTGCCTGATCTGGTTTCATGATATCCAGACTGTAGGTGGTGGCTGCTAAGGCATCAGCAATTGCCCCTTCACGAGTTGTTACTAAAACCTGACACCGCACCCCACCCACATTAAACGCTTGTGCATCTTGCGTATTCCATGCATCATCCACCACCAGCAACACGGCTTTGTCATAAAGCAGCGTCCGCAGATGATTAGTAGTTGCTTCCACACTGGTAGGTTTAAAGCTATAGTCTCCTAATGCTTGCACCCAGCCACTAATTAAAGACAGCACATCTGGCTGTTGACCTAATGTAGCCCACAAAATACCATCACAAAACCAAGTTTGGATTTCTGCATCTACTGCTAAAGCTGCTGCTAAGGTCGATTTACCAACAGAACCCAAACCGTGAATCGCCGTAATTACCAAAGTGCGATTATCTTCTGTGAGGAAGCGAGTCTTTAATTCATCGCTGTATTCTGGGCGTTCGACAAAGTGTGCAGGTAAAGGTGGCGCTTGAAATATCGCCAGTTTAGTTTGGGGTACAACAGCAACACCCTCATCTTCAGTGAAATTCGCTTCTAGCTGTTGAGATTTCTTTGATTTGTTGCTTTGCCATACCTCATCAAACCGTTTCAGGTTATTTTCTTTATCCCTTGACCATAGCTTTAAATTAAAGTGCCACTCATCAGAACCCTGGGTTTGAATCCGGTTATCTTCCAGAATTTTTACAAAATCCTTGAGTAAATTCAACGCTTCTCGAATTTGCGCTTTAGTTAACTGACCTGGATATTCGTCTTTTAGCGTCAACAACTCTAAAGTTACCAGAGTTGTTTTAATAGTCAGCTTGAGGTTAGCACTGTCTTCTTCTTTCCAGTCGTACTTAATATTAAAGTTATCCTCTTCAAATTCCCCAGCCGCAAAACAAAGCAACGCCGCCAACAGACGCTTTACTCGCTTTTGAGTTACAGGGCCTTTACTAGGTTCTCGCGCCATTGCGTTTCCAAAATCGATCAGAAAGTTTGGGGCTACCCCAAATTAAAACTAATACCCCAAGCTAATTAAATCCTGATTTTAAAGCATTTTCCGCAAGTTTGGGGTATTTGCTTAAGGACACGACCCTAAAGAGAACCTGTATTTATCAATTCTTTGGGGAAAAACAAATGAAAGGGAAGCGTCAAGATATTCTCGCTAAAACCATTGCTTTATTACTAGCAATGCAACTATTCCTAATTGGCTTACAAGCCAAAATCCGCATTGATCAAGGTAACTCAACTCTTGAGACTTTAACGTGGTTGATTCAACAATATATTCCGGTGTTGGTCAAAGTCAAAAGCTTGGAGGAGAAAAAGCAAAGAAAGGGGGTAAATGAGCAATCGTACAGAAAGTTACGCTAAGGCTGTAATCCTTACTGGATAAGCATTATGGAAATAGATATGTTTTACAATTCTCGATGTACCAATTAACCTATAAGTTATTTGGTACAAGAATTTAATACGGCACAGCAAGGGTTTGAAGCTTATAAATTTCAGAGGCTTCAACTGGTACAGTTTTATTTCTGGCGATCGCAGTAATGAAAGTTGCTCATCGAGTCCTTAGCGTAACTTTCGGAACGGATGCTCATTTGACCCCTGTGACGATTAATCAAATTATTCAAATTAGCCCCAGCCCTGGCCGGCCCATCATGAAGCAGTGAACCTTGATATCAAGCCCCACCTCCCCGCGTTGTTTTCTGTAGGCAATAGGAGATCGCATCCGGCGATTTTACCAATTGCATTCCCTATCTAGGGAATTGGTAATGTCCGCACGAGATTTATCACTCAAAGCCGTCTCATATCTTTTGTACTTTTGTTTAAGCGTAATTAACTATAGAATCGTTAAAAAGATACAAAGGCTGCCCTAGCTATGCACATTAGTATCACGGATGACCTCAAGAAACGATTATATGCAGTTCTATTTATACTAACTTTGTGGTTGGTGCTTTCTACGTCAGCCGTACCCAGCTTTTCTCAATCTCCTACCCCTACACCCCGTCCTATAATCGAACAGAAAATTCGTGAACTGGCTAAGAATGATGTAGAAAACGATATTTCAAGAAGAAATGATTATGCTGTTAAGCTGTACGGAAAAAAATCCCCTGGCTTAAACGATGATGAAATTTTGCAAATATACGATGACGAATACACCAAGCAATTAGAAGCAAAAAAGAAAAATTTATGGGAGCAACTAAAGCCTGAAAATGGATGGTTTGTTGCTGTAATTTTATTTTTCGTATTAATTTTTAAAGATACTTTTACCAAATGGGTTAGTAGCTTTTTTGAAACTATAGGAAATCAAATTTATAGCAAACTATCAGGAGTACCGTTACTACGGGGTGTTGCATTAAACCGATACAGAGAAGAACTCAAACAGAAGTATGAGAAATTAAAAATTTCGTTTCGACCTGTTGATAAACCTCTAAAACTAAAAGATATATATGTCCCACTAAAAGTTACAGGTACTAACGGCAATGAGTTAATTGATGCCCTTAAAGCTATAACTAACCATCGCCGACTTATGATCAAAGGTTATCCTGGTTCTGGGAAGACAATGCTGCTAAGGCATATTGCTCTTTGTTATGCTGATGGTCGTTGGTCTAGCTTATTTAAGAAATTCCAATGTATTCCAATTTTATTAGAATTACACCGATTAAGCTCTTCAGAAAAGACCATACAAGAACACTTAGAGGATGCCTTTGATCGAGATGGGTTTCCCAACGCCAAACATTTTGTCTCTGAAA
The DNA here is from genome assembly GCF_051172895.1 of Nostoc sp. CALU 1950. Lineage (NCBI taxonomy): Bacteria > Bacillati > Cyanobacteriota > Cyanophyceae > Nostocales > Nostocaceae > Nostoc > Nostoc sp. CALU 1950. Next base: position 5,102 of record NZ_JBDNJQ010000086.1, read on the forward strand.
GTTTAGAAAAAGGTAGACTGCTACTGCTGTTTGATGGTTTGGATGAGGTAAATAGTGATTCTCGTGAGCGGGTAGTTAATGAAATAAAAAATTTATTAGATAGATATCTAAAGTGTCCAGTTGTTATTACTTGTCGCAAGACTGTCTACAGAGATGAGTTTCATGAGGTAGTTGAAAAGACACTAGAAGTTGCTGAGTTCAACGACCAACAGATTCGTGAATTTATATTTTCGTGGAAGGCAGATATACCAGCAGGCAAATATGTTGAGCAACTTATGCAAATGTTGCATGACCGACCGCGAATTATGGCTCTGGCACGTAATCCGCTAATGCTAACCATTATTGTCTATCTTTATGCTGATACTGATTTTGTTTTACCCCATTCAAGAGCAGAGTTTTATCAAAAAGCAACAAATATTTTATTAGAACAATGGCATCAAGAACGCAACCATTTTCAAGCGCGTGATAAAAAACTTATACTTGAACACTTAGCACTTTTTTTTCAAGACAATGCTAACCAGCAAGGGAAAGACCATCGCAGCTTAGATTGGAGAACTGTTGAATCAGAAGTGATGAATATACTCCCTGACCTCAATCTTCAGCCTGACTGCACAAGAGCCATTCTGCTTGAAATTGTGGAACGTAATGGTCTACTACTTGCTATTGATGGCGGTGAACGCTATCAGTTTGCTCATTTAACGTTACAGGAATTTTTTGCTGCCTGTAAATTGAGAGAGGATGCTGATGGTCTAGTTCGTCGCTTTAAAGCTGACCCTGACACTTGGCGTGAAACTCTTAAACTCTGGTGTGGAATAGCTTCTGATAGTACAAATTTAATTCAAGAAGTACGTACAGTAGATTCAGTTGTTGCGTTTGAGTGTTTGGCTGATGCTCAAAAAGTTGATTTGACATTAGCTGATGAAATTATTAATAGCTTTAAATCTCGGCTAGGAGAATATGCAAATGAGGATATAGTAAATCATGCTTTCGCTTCTATGGCTGCGGATAATAAAAGACGTACAGATGTGTTCACTTTTTTAAAAGAAACCCTTGAGAACACAGGTGAAACAGATTCCCGCCGCAAAGCAGCTGCAAATGCTTTATCGCTGACTAACTTAACAAGTGGAGCAGAAGTTATAGCAAAGCAGTATATAACTTTACATAAGATAGAATTCCGCAAAATACTAGATCAGTCATTGATCCGTATGGGCAATATTGCCATACCTGAAATTAAAAAGGTTGTAATTACTGATTCTGTTTATCAGGTTATCGATGCTCTAGTCGGTATTGGTACTCCTTACGCATTACAAACTTTAGTTGATTTTCTTTGGAATAAAGATGAAAATTTAGCCTTGCGTGCTGCATTACTTTTAGCTTCTTTAATCGGAGACGACAGGCACGAAGAAAAGTATAAAGCCATGCTAAATTGTTGCCAAATACCTCAAAATTATGCTAAAAAAAATGGCTTTGACTGGATAATTGAAGTTTATAAAACAGCAGAAAATTCAAATATTTATGTAATTTTAGAAGAAATAGCTTATTTAATAAGTAAAAATATAAAAAAGCCGATTGAGTCCATTGACAATATGCATATTCAAGGATTTGATCCAAAAATAACTTTCCCTATCTGTTTTATAGAAGCAATTAATCAATTAAATTTACAAAGTGCTTCAAAAAAAACTAGCTCTGATATCCAGAAAATCTTGAAAAAAGGATTAATTGATAAAGGAATGTATGAGGGAGCAAGTATATTGTACGAGAAATTTGTAAAAGAAGTTTGTGGACAAGATTTGTATACTATTTGGGGATTTTTAATATTAAACCTTTACCCAAGGCAATTATCTAAAATTTTATGTTATTTAGTTGATGAGCAAGATTCAAATAGCAATAATCTTACAAATTTAATTTCAAGCAAAGAACAATTAAAGTCTCTTTGGAAGGTAATATTTAATAAGGTAGAAAATTTACAAAATAATCATTATCCATTTTATTTTTTGTTTATTAAAGGCTCATTAATATTGATTACTCAAGAAAGTTTTCTATTTTTATTAAATGCCCAAAAAATAAAAAAAATCATTGAATATGTAATATTACTGAATTCTGTAATAAAAGATTGGTGGTATAGAGCGGTTTATTTAATTGGAGAAACGAAAGAATTTAGAGGAGTTGCAGACTGGTGGGAAGGAAGAGTGATTGCAAATAGAAACTTAGTCAGGCCATATAAGGAGGGTGGCGAAATAAATGCAAAATCGGACACGTTGTAAAGAAAAATTACATAAAGCACTTTCTTGATTTACTAACTTACCCATCAACAGTTTATTGCTCAAAAATCCAAAGCAGAGATAGCGTTCTGCTTCTGCTTCTCAGTTACCCCCAAATAACGCTCCAAAGCTGCCAAAGTCCGATGTCCAGATATCTCCTGTATGTGGCGCAACGGTATCCCGGCATCACTCATCCTGGTTAACGCAGTCCTCCGAAAACTGTGGGTACTAACGCCCTCAATGCCCAGCCGCACACAGGTATCTCTGAGGATTTTATCAGCACTGACCTTGTGAATATGTAAGAGTCCATGCCTGCCGGGAAACAAAAACTCCTTGCGGCGGTTGGGGTTGTACTCTTCCAAATACTGCTTCAGCTTGGGATGCACTTGGATTTCCCTTGTGTCTCGCTTGCCTTTGGTGTTGACACTGCGTAGTACTAACACACCTCTGACACCGTTGCTGCCAAACACATCTTTCACTGCCAAAGTGCAAGCTTCGTTGATTCGGCAGGCAGCATAAAGGCACACCCCAAATAAAGCTTTGTCTCTTGGGTTGACAAAGCCCTCGTTAAATAGGAGATTGATTTGGTCAGGGGTGAGGATTTCTGCTCTGCCGAAACGATTTATTTTCATAGGGTCTAGCCTACATGATCTAACAGTAGAAACACAATGTAAACGGCTGGAAAGCTATCTATTTCGTGAGCAACTTCAAACCACTAGACTCAGTTAATCTCTGCTTATCAATCCCAACCGCTACAACCCGCATCCCAGCGTTGGCTGATAAAACCTGCTTATGCTTGCTGCACGTTGACCAATTGCAGGTATAATCCGCAATAGTCATATTCCTCAAACTGTGCGATCGCACTTTGGTACTTCTTCCTTGCACGGGACGTTGACATCCCATAGAGGCTGTTGACACTCTCCTGACTCATATCCATCCAGTGCAGTTATTCTTGCATTCTTTTATAGGAAAATCTGCATATCTAATGCAAGCTGTAACTATTGCTGGGTAAGGCTTAACGGGTATCAGTCATTGGCGAAAATCTGCACAAAAGTAAAGCAACCATTAACCAGGACTAAAGTAGTCCAATAACCCTACTGTATATGGGTTACATACATTTTTGGCTGTGTAGATCAAGAAAAGTGCGATCGCTGCTAACTTTGGCGAGATTTTGGGCGTGGCAGTGGGGAGCTTGTGAAAAATTGGGGTGATTTTTGGGCGTGGTCTGAGATGCGGTGGTGAATTCCCGTCGTAGGTGACAAGGCTTGTTTAGCGGTGTGTGGCGAGGGTTTTGCCTTTGATAACAGGTCAGAACTTTAGGATTTATATATTCCGTCATAATCGTCTTTACAGCCGCTTATCCTGTTAAATGAGCTAATCCAAATCCATAAGACAACCCCTAGCAATGCCATTACTGGACTAGCTTGGGGTCGCTGAGTGTATTCTGAGAACTAAATCAGGATTGTTGCTTAGGAGATTGGTAGGGAGTTTAGGAAGGCTTTAGAGCGTTAAAAACCTCCTAAAAGACCTCCTAAAGGGTTGGGAGGGTTTGGGAGGTCAACCCCACCATATCTTTTACTTGCGGTATTGCTAATACTGCGAAATTCTCCACTATCAGCGAGTTCCTGGTTATCTGAAACTTGATTAACAGATGTTTGTCGATTTTTATCTATATATAAATTTACTGGGCACAAAGAATTATTACGTATTGAACGGGCAATTGGTGTGCTTATGCTTCCATTGAATGTACATGAATATGTACTAATGGGAGAGACATCCAGTACACCAACAGTAAAAACTGAACGAGTACCAGTGAAGTTTCGTTCACTCCACACACAAACATTAGTTAAAGGACAGTCAGCAGTTTGAGCTTTAGCTACATCTGGCTTTACCCAGTTAAGACTAAGAATTCCAGTAGTTAAGCTTAGTGTAAAGACTAACTTAGATACCAGTTTTGTTTTCATTTTTTTAAATGTACTCGACGAATAGCTATCAAGTTACACCTTATTAGGTAACTAGACAATAGCTAGTTAGTAACACCCTACTTTTCCCACTTTTCCCACTTTTTATTTAAAAATGGGTATAGAGAAAATCACTTCTGGTAAGCCAAATTCTCATAAGTAAATGGTTCTCTTTCAATGATTACAATTTTCAGCATTGTTTTGATAATTCTGTAATAAAATTGGGCTGTTTAGAGGGCTGATTGATTATTGGTGTCTAGCGGACACCAAGAGACACTTGGAATAAGGCTTGTGTCTGTAGCTGTGTCTGCCAATGTCTAGCCTGTATAAGGCTTTCATGGTTTTGTGTCTGTGGTGTCTGATGTCCGATGTCCGCGAAAAAAGGGGGTTTTTGGGAGCAGACACGCGGACACCAAAGCGGCTAAATTTGATTGAGCTTGATAACACCCTCGGCTATCCAATCAGCCAAATCAGCCCCCACAATTTCATACATCCAGCCCTTGATTTGCTCAACAGTAAATCTTTCACCAGCCACTTTAAAATTGCCCTTAAACTCTCTGACATCGGCTGTAATTCTCTCAGTTCTGGTGAGATATTCATACAGCTTTTGCGCCTGGGGTGATAGTTTTTTCGGTTCATCTTGGGTGTCACCTGCTTTGTTACCAAGATTGAATTCCAGTTCATAGATGCGCTCTAAAGTGGCTTTATCGATTGTTGGCGGGTCATTAACTGTTCTAGATTCATCAAGCCGAAAATCAATTCGCTTGTGGTCAAGTTTAGGCAGTTCAATATCAATCCATTGCCCATGCCCAGGTAGCTTAATCCTACCCCTACCGCTAGCTTTTGCTTCTGTCGTAATTGGGTCAATAGTTGCGATTAGTTCTACTTCTAACAGTGCCGCATCTCGAAGTTTTGATAGTCCTTTGGCTTTGGCTAAAATCTCCATTGTGCGGTCGTGAGCTACGAACAAAGGAATCATTAATTGTTTGCGAGATTCAGTCATGGCACAGCGAAACCATTTACCAATAAAATCAGGGTCGGGCTTCCATTTTTCATCCTCACAATCGTCTGGCATTGGCTCAACAATGTTATCCGTCCAAGTGGTAAATTCCTCACAGATAACTGATAGCATCTTGCCGCTATTTCTTAACCGTTCTGTCCACTGTTCTTCAGTCAATCCACTCTTGCGGTAATCTTCATAGCGTTGGCGCATTTCAGCCATGTACCATTGCATGAAGAGAGCTATTTCTTTGTAGCCAGTAATCAGCCTCACACCTCGCCACTCGACCTGTGTGCCGTGCGGGTCAAGCGCTACGATGTTCCATCCGGCTTGTACTTTCTTCCAAATAATTTCTCTGGTAGTCCAGGACTTACCTGCACCCATGCCACCAAATATCAAAGTGGGGTAGCCGATGGTGTTGTTGATCCAGCGATATTTGTCAGTGGGAGCGATCGCTGACTGTTCATTTCCAGTAACCTTATCGTTGGGGTCAATCGTCCCTTGTAAAGTCTGACTCCCTTGCAGATAGGGCGTTTTCATCTCACGAAGCTGCTTAATATACTCCGCCTTCTGTTGCTCGGTCATCCCCGCCGTTTGCGCCTCAAAAATGGCATCAGTTGCCTCCATTTGGGTAACTTCAATTTCCGTGTGGGCGTAAATCTCGGCTTTGGTGATATCAACAGTGCGATCATTGGCTATCAAATCTAAATCGGCTTGCAATTGGACTTCTGCGATCGCAACATCTCGGTAACTCTCTAGTAACTCGGAACGTGCCGCCATCTCTGCTTTCGCAGCATCCCGTTTTTGGGCGATGTCTTCAAAAACTGCTCTCTGCTTCTCCTCATACTGACAATGGCGCAACATCCACCCAGCAAGCGCAAACCCCAAGAATCCACCAAACGCCCACAACGGTTTGTATTGGTTGGTCGCTTTCACAAGTCCGTTTACCCCCATAGCTGGGTTACGCACTATTTGGCGCGGCATTCCTTCTTGTTTCCATTGCTCCCAGTAATAGGGGGTCATGCGGAATGGTCTGTTATTCTGATCCTGACATACCAATTTTTTCTGGGGAGTCCGAACGCAGAAATAAATGCGGTCGCTTGACTCCCCTTTCCACGCCATCGCAGCCGAGCTAATACCCACAGTTAAACTCAGCCCAATTGCAACAGCTTTCTTGTCCATCGGCAACTGACCGAACCACTTCATTAAACCCGATTGTTGTGACTCGGATAACTGTTTATGTTTGTCGGTTAAATAATTCATTTCCTCTGACTACCACCAAATAGAAAAATCATTAATATCGCTAGAAATATGCCCACTCCTGCACCATCCATCCAACTTGAAGATTCAGCAGTTTTTGGCTTATAAACCGACTCAATAGAAGTCTTAGCTGTATCAGTAGAAGTTCTCGCTTCATTCCACTCACTCAGAGGGTAGGATAGCGCACACAATAACGCCAGTGATGCACTGCAACCAGTCATTAGATTAGTGACAAAATTATTGAACCCTTCACCTGTTGCAGTGGCAGTAAAATACAAGTGTGCAGTACCAACAGCTAAGAACATTCCAACTGGGTGAACTTGCAATAGGTGAAAGGTGAAAATCACTGCACTATTTAAGCAACTGCCAGCGACAATTTCACAGGCATTACCAGCACGTCTAAATGTTCTACCTCGATTGTTTTCTGGCAGTGGTGGTAACTGTTCGGGTTGTTTCTGCTGCTTAGTTGATTGTGGTGTTTGTGCCAGCCCTTCATGCAAAAAAGGGCTGACGCTATGAGGATCTTCATTTCGTTTCCTTACTAGCATCAGCCTTACCTAATTAATTGATTATCTATCGCCTAACTTCTGCCACAAATTACCCAACATTGCACCCCAACCGCGAACTGTTCCGGTTGCAGAAACACTTGATGCTGGTGCATGATTTTGGGATTGAATTGGTATGACTTCTTGGGGTATTTGATTTGGCTCTAATGCCCTTGAGCCAAACCTTGCACGGGCTAAAAGTTGTTGGCGTTTCTCTCTCAATCCCGTAGTAATTGCTTGCCTCTCAGCTTGCACAGTTTGCTTATTTTCTATGCTGCTGATTTTATTTTCATGCCGCCACAATTCAGTTTGTAAATCTTGATGTAATTGGGCTGCAACTTCGGTTAATGCGTGTTTGCGTTTCTGGTCAATCCGCAACAAGTCGGCTCTATCTTGAGCATCTATTTTACTCATCTCGCTGTCAAATTCAGCGTTAAGTTTACGGATTTTACCAATTGCACCCGCTACATGAGAGCCGTATTGTTTACGAAGTTCTGTCCAAGTAACCTGCCCTTTTGTTAGCTTCTCCATCGCCTCAAAGACCACCTTGGCATTGTCCAAAAATGGCTCTAATCTATCACTTAACTCTTGGGCATTATTCGCATAATCCGCAAACTGTTCGAGCTTATTTATATCGGAGAGATAGCCCAGAATATCAGACTCAAATCCTCCCCAAGATTGCGCTTTCTCGTCGATATGCGAACTATGACCAACTACCGGATTACGTATTGCAAAGTCCATTGCGCTATTCTCCTAATAAGGTATGTTGTCGTAGTCGATATCGCTCGGCTCTTGGGGCACTTCATCCCAGTAACCCATCTCTGAAAATCGGCTATAAATTCTCGTTGCTAATTGCCTTATGGGATCATCAAAATCATCAGAAATTAAATCAAATCTCTTCTCACCAAACGCCAATATATTTGCAATGTCCGCGTCAATCCCATTACCCAAGAATTGACCAAATGCAGCAGAGTATGGATGGTCATCAATGGTTGAATGAGTCGCTAGAAATTCCGTTCCGGTGAAAGGTGGGTAATCTTCACTCTCGAATATTGGTGTGGAGAGTGCTTCAATATCTGCCGAAATCATTGCTGCCCATTGTTCAGGATTTTCTACTTTGAATTGCTGCTTTCTTAGGGCGGAGTCGGTCAGAGGTGAGCGTCCCCAATCATTGGGATTTCTATAATCGAGTGCCATGCTGTTAAGATCCTTGTAACGATGTGTACTTGATGCACTTTCGGGTGAGGCGATTGCACTTACTTTGGTCGGTCGGGGCAATCGCTTCTCATCAGTTCTCGCAAAATTCAACAAGTTCAAAAACCTCCCCCTGCACTTTGTTTTGGCTTAGTTCAAAGCGTCTACCTTTGGAGTCCTTGAAAATGAAAGGCGCATTAACTCGACAATTAGAGCGATGGCTGTAGCGCAGTTGTTGACCACGGAATTGGTACAAATGGTTACGTTGCAAAGTTGTCGTTTCTAACATAAGTTCCTCAAACTTGGGAGTAGAACTCGATATTTAGGATTGCTTCGTGAATCTCCATCAAAGCTTGGACTGCATCACCTATTTTTAAGTCATTCGATGTACTGAACCGCTCGGATGCTTCGATTTGTTTGTAATTTGGGGATGCTTGCACGAACCTTAAAGTCTGTTCGCAACCGAGGATGATGGTCATGATTTCGGTAGTTGTTAGCGATGGTTGTGTTTGCACAGTGTCTTGGTCGCTCATGACTTCCTTCCTTTTCTTTGAGTTTTCATCGGTGTGGGTTGGGGTTCTGGCTGATTACTTGGGGATTGTGGCTGGTTCGGCTTTTGAAGTACATAGCTGATAGCCCCTGCGCCACCCACGGCTGCGGCGATGGTGAACATATTGTTTCTGCCGAAATACTGGACTCCAAAGTAGCCAACTGCGATCGCTGCTGCTGTTGCACCAATGCCTAAAACCGTGTTTCTAAATGTGGTTCTGCTCATGCTGCCCCCTTGAAATTAGTGACCATTGCGCTAAGTGCCGATTTATTAGGCTGTGTAGATTGCGCTGTTTCAACTTTGGGTGATGCTTGGACATTGCCATGTTGAAAAATCAGCTTCTCTACACCTGCTGATAATGCTTGTGTGGGCGCGTCTTGGGGTAAATCAAACATCTTGCACAATTCAATTACTGCTAGGTAGGAGATGGTTATACGCCGAGATTCGTAATTCATTGATTAGGCTCCTCTTGCAATTTGAGTTAATAGTTTCAACCCCAAGGCATTGATGAATTGGGGATTATTCAAGACCACAAAACCTAAACCGGCTAAGTTTTGATCCACCACGGGCAGAGAAACACCCCCACCCCAGGCGACAAGGTATTTAGCGCGGTCTAGATAATTACCAGCAGTCACAAAGTTGGCGAATTTCTCAATCCTGTTACTCCACCATTCGTCTAGGCATTGGCTGTACTCGGTTTCAAACTTTTTACCAGTAAGGTGGTTGCCGCCGTATGTGAAAGTCCCTTCTACAATTCCCTGGTTCACTAAGCTGGGCGAGTGTTTCACATCCTTGGATAGCAGACTCACTCGGTCATTTCGTTTGTCGAGAGCTTCTGCAATCATGGTATGCAGTTCACCACAACCACCCTCTATCAGGTGACGGTCAATCACTGCACCACTGCCATTAAAGACAGTTACCAACCAAGTTGATGAACCGATATCGAGTGCGATCGCTAATTCTGAGGGGTCAAGTACCAGAGATGCTTCACCGAATAAGCAGTGGGCAATGCTTCCAAAACCTTCGGGATAGATGCCTGTCACCACGATGTCAACTGTCTTGCTGACAATGGAACGGGTAAGTGGGTGCAGATGTTCAAAGGTGTGAGTCCCTTCTACTCTGCGTTTAATCTCACTTGCCCAGCGTTCCGGGTTGTGATTGCTCAAACTAATTTCTAGCTTGACTCCATCGGGAATATTGAGAACTGCCAAATCTGCAAGGATGCTTTCTAGTGCCAGTTCTGCTTTTTTGGCTTTGTCCTCGTGTAGCAAGGTGTGGTCACTTTGAGCTAGAGCCGCACTGCCCCAAAAGAATTGAACATCTTTTAAGTCCAGGCGTGAAGTTCCTTCTACATATCGCAGCCATGCCCCATCTTTTGAGATGGTTTCGTGGTGCATGATGTTTCGGTTGCGAACTAGTGAGTATACGGCTGGCATCATGATCGAAAAATCACCGATGATTGCCTTGCCGTACCCTGCACCTGAGTCTTTCCCCGCGATGAGGTCAGTTAGCCCGGATTTGGCTAACAAGTCTGCTTGGACGAGCCAGTTTTTGGCATTGGTGTATGTCGTTGTCATGGTTCCGATGATTGGTAAATTCTTGATTTTCCTGGCTTTGCAGAATTTAGAGGCTAAATCGCTTTAAATCCACATATCCAGTTAAGGGCTTGCCATCACTTCGCTTTCCGGCTTCTGTCACCTATGTTATGCGTCGTTTTTTGGCTTGCTAGTGCTATGATAGCATTACTTCATGAAGTAATGAAGTAATGTTTTACTAATTTTCTTGAGGTAATGTCAAAATGTTTTCAGAACAAATAGAAAACAGTGATGTGGTAACAAGACGAGACGATCCAAATTTCACTCAAGTTAGCGGGTACATACCAAAGGAGAAAGCTTTAAACTTTAAAATTGCTTGCACTGCTTTGCAAATAACCCAAAGCGATGCACTAGATGAAGCAATTAGCCTTTGGCTAGCAAATCATGAGCAACCTTCCTCCACACCCAAGGGCAAAAAAGGTAAGGGTACAGCATGACCAAAGAAAGCCAATCAGAAAAAAACGCTCTAAGGGAAATTCTGGCCTATTTACAGAAAGTAGGGCTATTTGCTCAAAATCCAGTGTCAAACATTACTATCAGTAAAGTTCGTATAATTTCACATCATTAATTTTGTTGTCTCCAATGACTACAGTGAAAGACCCACCAACCGATTTTCAACTCCCGCCGCACAACGAACCGGCATTAGAGATGCTTAGGGAGGCGAAAGACTATGCGTCCACTCAAGCTCTAGCGGCTGGTGCTGCTGCGCTGGCTACAGGAGGCATAATTCATCCATTTGGATGGGTTCTTTTTGGATTGGCTTACAAGCCGTTGATACGAATTCAAAAACTTGCGCGGCTGGAAAAATTAACAGCCCTACTTTTGAATGAGTTTAAAAGCCAGGGTATACAAGTCTTTCCAGTGCTAAAGCCCGAAGACAAGAACCCCATCGACTTGTTTATTAGGTTTCCGAGAAAGACACATCTGTTTATCTCCATTCGTTCACGGGGAGATAGTCAGGTGGTCTACAACGAAAAAAGGGAAATTCTACAGGTGAAAAAGAAAGATAAAAATGGTTTAACCACCTGGAAACCCTGCCCATTAGTTGAGCTATCGGATTACGAGAGATGGCTGACTAAAAATAGAGATTTGTTTGGAATGTCCTCGAAAGAGGTAACAAAAACACCGACAGGAAAAGTTTTGGTCTTATGGAGTCCAACTCAGGCAGCATCTGACCACAACCCACATCTTTATTCTGAGATGGGCAGTATGAAAATTCTGGCTCTCAGGAGAAAAGGTACTACGTTTGTAATTCAAGAGGAGGAAGTAACCGAGTTCATCAAGGCTTGGTTAGCCAAGTACGAATAGGCTAAAAGCTGAAAACCCTAAGTCTCGATGAGACAAACGGGCTTTCAATTGGAATTGGGGTATAGGTTTCGCCGCCTAATTAATATCCCTAATAGTAATCTTATCAAACCTTTTTGAGTGTTAAGCAATTGTAACACTGGCTACACAAAAAACGGCAACTCAGGAATTTTACCAGATTCGATTTCTGAACACTTGTATATAAGATTACTTTCGGGATAGCTCCAATTCCTCCAACACACTTCAGGAGGAATAGCTCTCATGTCACCATTACAACAATCTCATAACTCAGTATCGGCGCAATCAGCAGGCCAATCAGAAACTTTTTCTGCTGTAAAGACAAAACTTGAGTTGATTGAGAGTCGCATAATCAAGTTTGCGTTTAACGCCACTGGCAGAAACAAAGACTGGGACTTTAAGAAGCTGGCCGGTAACTTCATTGATGTATTCGGCACTCTAGCCGATGTTCAAGAACATATTAAAGCAGGTCACGCTATCTGTGCCGGACTGTTAAACGGTAAATGGCGCAGTAAGGCCAATATAATCGGTTCTCAGTGGCTACTACTCGACATTGATAATTCTAATATCGCCCGTGATGCTTATGACAAACCAATCAAGGACGAAAACGGGAATTATATCAAAGTTTACGATCACCAATTAACGATCGAAGAAGCCCTAGCCCATCCCTTCATTAAAAAACACTGTGCTTTAATTTACACCACAGCCAGCCATAAACCAGAGTGGCATAAATTCCGGTTGGTTTTCCTTCTCCCCGAATATGTTCAGGGTGCTGATACTGTAGAAGCTTGTACACGCTTCCTCATGCAGCAGTTACCGCATGACCCAGCTTGTAAAGATGCAAGTCGTGTTTTCTACGGCAGCACAGAAGCAGAATTCCCCCTAGTCAACCCTGAAGCCACTTTACCAGCAGAATGGATAAGTGAAGCGATCGCTCTAGCGCAGCAGGAGCGTATTGAGTATCAGCAAAGAATCCAAGAAATTGAGTCACGGCGTAAAGAGTGGCGTGAGATTTCCGTCACTGAAGGCTGGGACATTGACCAGCTAATCCAGAACGCGCTTTCATTCATCCCACCACGTACCCCAGGAAGCGGTAACTACGACGAATGCCGTCAGGTGTTGATGGCACTGGTTAACCATTATGGGGCAACGGATGCCGAAATCATCGCCGAACAGTGGTCGCCCAGCATCAAAGGCTCAACTTGGAACATCCACGCTAAGATTCGCAGTTTTAGACGTGGGGGAATTACGATCGGCACACTGTTTCACATCGCCAAGCAGTATGGCTTTCGCTTCCCGCAACGGCAGTATGAACCATACCAGCCCAAAGGAGTAATTAGCCGTGAACAGTGGGAGCTTGGGCGAGTCAGAGAGGACTTGAGCAGCTTCCAAAATTTATTAAAGCAAGCGATCGCTCCATTTTCTTCGATATTTAAAGGATTTAAAGCCCCACCAACACGCAAGCCCTTACCCGAAATTGACACGCCTTCGCCCAATGTAATTATTTACAAGCCCGGCAATATCCCGTACATAAGCGAAGTTACAGGCAATATCTCTATCTCTTGCCAGCCGGATGAACACATTTCCGCATGGGTAGAGGCCGTATCCAAGGGCTGGACGCAAATCTTAGATAATTCCCATCCAGGACTGGGCAAGTCTTACAACGCTGGACAACTGACGGCGGCCTTATTTGGCGTTGATAAACTAATTTACCAGGATGCCAACCATAGAAACCCGTCCACACTGCCCATTGAGACGAATTTTGTTGACTTACCAGTGCGGCACAACGGCTTTAAACTTGACCCCACCCGCAAAACTCCTACAGGTTCGGACTTTAAACTGTGGACTAAAGCGGGTGAGACTGCCGACACTGACGGCAATTGTCACAGAACTTACTTATTTAACGCATTTCGTAACAAGAATTTTACCAGCCTTGATTTTGAAGAGAGCGGTATTAGTCCCATCTGTGGCGGTTGTTCCCTTAAGAATCAGTGCCGTTTTGCTTACGGGGACGGTTTTGGATTCCGCTTTCAAAAGCGCACAGTTATTCAAAATTACTCCGAACTCAGAGCGCACCCAGACTCTACACCTGTCACTTTAACTAACGCTGCTGACCAAACTTTCACTGTTGGGCGGTTATGGGAAGAAGCTGGTACACTCATCAAGCCCGTGCGTAATGTTGATGTGAACCGAGGCGATTTTGAAACTACTGTCGGCAAGCTGCTACTGTTAGAACCAAATCTTCTATCACAGCTGCAACCTGCACTAAAAGTTTTACACCAACTGCTTACTCAGCAAATTAAACCGAATGACCGCTACGGATTTGATGATGCCAGCATCCGAGCGCTGCTGCCCCCTTTCCCCACAGGCTTAGATATCGAAGCAATTGGTCAAGCCTCAGAACCTGATTTAACTTTCTTAGAAGACTTAGATTCAATTGATATTACCCAAGATAAACAACTCAAAAAAAGTGCTGCGGCTCGTTATGCTGCCAAAAAGGTAGTTAAAGACAGCGCACGAACAGCCGGGAGGGAGTTTCTTGACTTGCCTAATTACTGGTTGCCTGACTTCCTGGAAGCTTGGAAGGGTGATGGTAGTTTCCAATCTCAATGGGGTGTACTCAGCATTTACCGCCGAAACCCCAAACATACTGAATTGGCCAAATCTGCCAAATTTAATATTTACCTTGATGCCACTTTCAAATCCCAGCAGTTGAAATTGAAACTGGGCATCGATGAGCCTGTGTTAATAATTGAGCAACAACGCCCAGACTACGACAATTTAAAAGTGGTCAACGTCACTGGGCTAGGTAAACTGCCCAAAAATCGCTCTCTTCCACTTAGCACTCGTGTTAATGCCCTCAAAGAAACCTTGAAAAAACTCTGCCCCACCCTTGGGATTATCGATTGGAAACAGATTGCAACCCAAGCCGAGGGCCACACAGAATACGGTCACTTTGTCGATGGGCGTGGTGTTAACAGGTTTAGTGAGTGTGATGCGATCGCAAGTTTCGGCATTCCTTACCAAAACATCGGTGTTTTAGCCGCACAATATCAGGTGATGACTGGGGAACCAGTCAACCTGGAAGATGAAAACAGCGCTTTCCAAAAGTATCTCACAGACCTGATCCGTGCAGAAATCATCCAAGAGATTGGGCGATTACGCGCTCATCGTCGCCCCAATGTGGAGCTAACATTCTACTTCTGCGCTGACTATGACCTTAGTTTTCTCTTAGATGAACTGCCCGGAATCAAGTTAGAGGTTGTCGATGCCTGCTCTCTATGCACCGAAGCGGGTAGCCGAGATCAGCAGACGGGACACGCCATCGTCAAAGCGTTTACCCAGCTTTGGCAGTCACACCAGAAAATTGGACAAAAGGCGATCGCCAAAATCATAGACACTACCCAAGGATGGGTGAGCCGATTTACCCAACGCTGGGGGGGCTGGCAGCACTTTAAAAAATTATTACTCTTGCTATTAGATAGTCTTAATAGCGGTAGTAATAAAAATTTGGCTGAATTAACCGATGATGAAAAGTGGCTAGCCCGTACATACTTCCCGATGTTGATTGCTGAATCAGAATCATCACCAGATCACCTATTAGAGGGGGTGGCGGAAGTTGCCGAAGTTTTTAGTACTAGGGCGATGCGGCGAGTTTTACACTTCTGTACCCCTCAAGTTAGGGCTGACTTGCTGATGACTTTCGTGAGTTGTCTGCCCACCGAAGTTTATTCAATTTCAGTTTCTGAAATCTCTGCATCACTCGCAGAACCTGCGCTATCACCTTGAACAGTCATAAGAACTGATTCCAGACGATAACCAGCTTCACGGATGTAATAAGAAGCTGCACCCACGTCTTCAAACACGCTGTCAAATTGGGGATGAGTTGACGGAAAAATCTTTCTCAGGCGATCGCTGATTCCTGAGAGTTCTTGCTGAATTGCGATTAGTTCTTGAGTATCATCATCCATGACTTATTTACCACAAAGATAGCTGCCCCGGTGAAACATTTGATTTTCCGCCCCTATGGTATAAAAGGTGACAAGCACTGCAAAGAGCTATAAGGTTGCCTCTCTGGTTATTTGCTGGGTTTCTGTCCCAATGATGAACCTGTAAAGTGTACACTCTGCGTTTTGAGCGTGTTAGATGTGATGTTTTTTCACCAGGGGCTATACAGTGTAACCCGCACTTTTGACAACGCCACTGGGCTTGTTGCTTAACGTCCGTGGCAATTTCTGACCAATTATCTGGGTATAGAGAATAGGTGAACGTCATCAGTCTAATTAAACTAAAGCTTTGAGAATTGTAATGCTTCGAGGGCTGGGCTACGTTTTAAAAAATATTACTCCTGCTATTAGATAGTCTTAATAGCGGTAGTAATAAAAACGTTACGAATTTAACCGATGATGAAAACTGGTTTGCCATCGCAAGGTTACAAAGACAACTGCAAAGCCAGTAATAACAAAAACTGTTATTATAATAGCTATTCTGGTTAGAAGGTGAGGCATAAATGAATATTTCCCTGACTCCTGAGCTAGAAGCGTTTGTGCAGAAACAGGTTGAGTCTGGTTTGTACCATTCTCAAAGTGAAGTGATTCGGGAAGGATTGCGTCTGTTGAAACGCTTTAACGACCATTCCGAGGAATATAAACTATGGCTCAATGAACAGATTGCCATTGGTCTAGGCCAACTTGACAATGGCCAAAGTCTGACCGCCTCTGGCGCACGGGAGCGCATTCGTAACAAGGCGCAAAAGTTTATGAAACCCCCTGTGTGATGAACCCAAAACCTTATGTTCTCTCCGAGCAAGCAGAAGAAGACTTGGCGAGAATTTACGCTTATATTGCGCGAGATAATCTAGATGCTGCCGAACGGATGCTTGATAAACTTCTTTCGGCCTGTGAATTGCTGACAGATAACCCCAGAATAGGGCAGTATCGTTCCGACCTGACCCCATTGCCCGTCCGTTTCTGGTTGGTGCATCCCCGCTATTTCCTGATATACCGAGGAGAAACCCCTGTTGAAATCGTGCGTGTACTCGCTGCAAACATGGATATTGCGCGAGAACTTGCTGGAGAATGAGCAACCTATCAGGTTGCTATTTGTAGTTTGCCACACATAGTCAACGCTTCATGCAGCGTTTAAAAAAATATTACTCCTGCTATTAGACAGTCTTTATAGTGGTAGTAATAAAAACGTGGCGTATTTACCCGACGATGAAACGTGGTTTGCTAGTGGATACTTCCCGATCCTGATTACTGAATCAGAATCATCTCCTGAAAATCCCTTAAAACAGGTGGCTGAAGTTTCCACAAGTATTACTAATACTGGATGCGGGAACTGAAGAACCCATATTTTTTTATTAATAATACTGTTCTGTGTTTTAATCTAATTCTAATTAAAAAAAATTACATTGCATTAAGTAACAATCTCTATAGTAATCAACTCATCTGAATAGTAAATGTCTAACACTCACTGAAAATACTGTTAAAATTACCACAAAAAAACTATCTGCCGTTATTTACTTAAATGAGTGAAGAGAAAAGTCATTTTTACAATATAAAAATGTAACAAGAACTACAAAATTCATGATTTTTGAGTCCAAGCATCTACTCTTGTAAATAGATGTACGTCATCAATTTTGAGGATATATGCTTAATCAGACTACAATTTTTGCATTTATCGTTTACAGCGTTTTGGCTGTATTTGCTGTTTTTGATGTTAAAGCGAGGGCTGTATTATTCGAGTTCTCGAAATTATTTTTAGCTGGTGTAGCTGGTTATCTATTGAAATAAAAATCTCTAACCTGCCTAATCACAAAAGTTAGAGACTCCAACGAAATATTGATTAAGTGTGCATCTGATTAACGAGTTAGACAACCTAATATTTATGGATTGTCTAGCTCGACTTAAACCTTGCTATTAATTAAATATTCAGTGCTGCTCTTTCTCCATTAATCGGGTAAGTTTGACTCATAATTCAACCAGTTTATAAATCTTCAGCACTGTAAAGTTTTGGTTGAAAGGCAGTGTTGTTTAATTCACCCTCTAGGTTTGATTGTGCCGATTGCTCCTGTGCTGTTGGCTGTTTACTTTTTCTCTTGCCCTTTGCACTATTTACTGTTGATTCCTCCGGCTCACTACTAGCTTGATCTGACGCAGTACTTACCACTGAAAGCTTACGTTTCAGTAGCTGGATTTGATGACGGATTATTATTGTCGCTTGAAGATGTTTTTTTCTGGCGACGGCTGCTTTTCCTCAACTCACCTATTAAATATTTGATTCTGCTGCCACTCAAATTGATGCCCAGATCCTTCAGCATCTCTGAAACTTCATCATAACTGTAGCCGTACTTATCAGAAGTCAGTTTTTCAATATATCTCCTCATCTTCCGAACTGCGTCTCTGTCCGATACATCTTCTCGCTCTTTCGGCTTCTGTTCTTTCAGCAAATTGATGGCCTTATCAATCTTATCTCTCGTGATTACTTCTGAATTCTGATGCTCAATCATGGTTATCTCATGAATCCCGATTAACTGATAATTATCGGCTATTTGAAAAAATTTGTACCAATTGGTTTTCAAAATCCTACAAAAATCGGCTATTGCGGCTACGCCGAATTAGCTTTTCCTATTACGGCTACGCCTTATATTTTTTAGTGTGGCAGCTTCGCTGGTAGTCTTATTCAAGCTAATGCTAAAAAATCTGACTATTACAGCTACGCTGAATCTAGACTTTTACTTAAAACAGCTTCGCTGAATTATTTTTTAGTATTGTGGCTACGCCGGACTATTATATTGTGTGCCAGCTACGCTGAATCAGAGAATTTTCATATAGCGGCTACGCCGTTTTTATTTCATTTATTGTGGCTACGCCGAACTAGAATTTACCTCATGCTCGATTATCTCAAATTCCGGCTACGCTGTTGCTATCCTCCCCTCTAAGTTGTAGGATGATCAGCAGCATGGCTACGCCGAAAGTACTCCCGCCCTCAGCTTCCTGCTGTGTCCTCCGTACACCCGTAACACCTGACACCTCACTACCCCCGTATTTGGGCTAGAAGCCAGCCATGCCTCAAAGCTTACGCTTTGTCTCGCTGCGCTCGAACGGCAGACTGGTTCAAGTGGGGAAACCCCCCTTAAAAAACCCCCCTCGCAATGTCCCGATATTTTCTCGATTTATGGCGAATCGCAAGCAGTCTAAAGCTCTAGTCCGAAAGCATATTTTCCCAGTCAGGTTGAGCGACATCGAACTGGATATGATTCGGATAAAATCACTTGACGCGGGGATGTCAGCAAGTGAACTGATGAGGCGTAATGCGTTGATGCGTCCATTGCCAAAACGACTGAGTAAAATTAGCTTACAAACATATTGGGAATTAGGACAAATCGGGAATAACCTAAACCAGCTTGTCAAGGCAACTAACACAGCCCTAAAAATTGGGCGAACTTTACCTGCTGATCCACAACTACTAAGAGAGCTTTTAGAACTGCTACATCAGTGCAGACGAGACATTGCCTCGCCTGACATTGATTCGGAAGATTCGGAACAGGAAGACGAAGAGGATGATTGGGAAGCAGACTAAGGGCAGAGGTTTTCGCAAGCTGTTGGATTATTTAGAATCACGCGAAGATGCCAAACTAATCGGCGGCAACATGAGCGGGAGAAATGCCCGTGAATTGGCGCGGGAATTTAAGCTGTCGAGACAACTTAATTCTGATGCAGACCGAGTTGTTTACCATGTCTCATTATCCGCCGCCAAGGGGGACAAATTAGATGATGAAAAGTGGAGCGAGATTGGCGATCGCTACATGAAGGAAATGGGTTTTGATGCCAATCAGTTTGCCATCTTTCGCCACCATAATACCGACGACGACCACATCCACATTGCCGCCAGTAGAATCAGGATGGATACAGGGCTAGTAGTCCATGATTCCTGGGATTATGTTCGCTCTGAAAAAGTTCTGCGACAAATTGAACATGATTATGAGTTAGTGCAAGTCCAGGGCAGTAGAGAGAAACTGAATCGCACACCCAGCACCGGACAAATTAGGCGCATAAGACGAGAGCAAGAAGAATATGAACTAGGTAAACTTGAGCAGCCACCAGGACGCACTATTAAAGAGGAACTTCAGCAGACAATTGATAAGGCTAGAGTTGATAGTCCCCAAATGCCAACGCTGATTATGCGTTTGCAGCAAGCAGGAATTAGCGTCAGGACAGGTTTTACTAGGAATGGGAAGTCTAAAGGCATTTCTTATGAGAAAGATGGGCAAGCTTTTAGTGGTACACAGTTAGGTGCAGCTTATACCTTCCCCGGTTTGCAAAAACATCTTGGCGTTGACTACCAAACAGAACGTGATGATGAACCTATTCATGAATTGCTGCTCAAACCTGTTAAACCACTCCCAGTTGAGCAGTTAGAAAAACTCTTTCAAGAAATTGAACGCAAACAACAGCCCCAGTTCACTCCACCACCAGAGGATAAAGTTGTTTGGCAAGTGTTGCACAAGTATTTGGACGAGAAACGCTACATACCAGATTATATTGTGCAAGGATTACATAATAATCAGTTGCTTTACATGGATGAGCAACGAAATATTTTGTTTATCAAGCGTGATTTAGATGGTGAAAAAACTGGCGCATTAGTTTGGTCAAAGCCTAGAGAAAATCATCGTGCTGTGGAGTACGACCAAAACACCTCTACACCTTATGGTTGGTTTTATCTGAGATTGGGAGGGCAACCAACGGACAAGGTAGAAAACGTCTTTCTGTGTTCTACACCAATTGATGCGATGTCAGCAGCAACCTACCTGATCTCAAGTTGCAAAGGGCTACCACCAAGTAGAACCATGTTGATAGTAGCTGATGACCCGAATAACCTACCTATGGAATTTCTCAAGAGTTTCAGTAGGGTTGTCGTAGCATTCAATAATGATGATCTTGGTAATAAAACAGCTAGTGCAGTATTAGAATTGTTGCCACAGGGTAAAAGGCTCAAAACCCATAATCCTGATTGGAGTCAGGAATTAGAAGCTCATCTCAGGGAGGAGCAAGAAAAGCAGAAACAGCTTGACCGTGGTTTTAGTTTGTGATCCGCGCCGTGCAGACCGAACTCGTTGCCGCTGCGCTCGACTCATGCGGTCTTCGGGACGGGCAGAGTAATCAATCGTTGGGCTGACCAGTCCAATTAGCCCGCCCCGAAGACTCCACTTCGTCGCATGATCCGCAACGAGTTCTTAAATTTTGGTTAAACGACATTGGGGTGAAAGCTTCTACTGTAAAGCATTTAGCATCAATTAACGGTTTTAATTACCTATGCAGAAATCTACAAAAGGTATAGTAACTTCCCCACACCAAGATGTTACTGAATTGCTTTCTTCTACTGGAAGTATCGGCTTTTGACCAGTTCCTCTGTAAAAAATCTGAAGTTTATATTTTTCATGTTTAAGATTATTAAAATACATGAAACCGCCTGCCTCGTTATAAATTTTTAGATGTAAATTAAAAAGTTTTCTACATAAAAAAGTTTCTAAACTAAAAAACGTACTTTCTCCGGGTTGGACTAAATAATAAGGCTCTCCTTCAACCCATAATCGCAATATATCACTGTCAATTTCTATTACATTCCCACTATCATCAATTAAATTTGGAAATCGCGCAAGGGAATCTAATCGCTCGAAATAGAGACATTTAGCTGTTTTATTAGTGACATGAATACCTAACCTGACAGTTTTTTTTGCCCAAGGTACAGGCGGAGTAAGAATAATTGACTGTATTTCCGTTTGAAAACTAACACCATTTACTTCAACGACATCACTATAATTAGATTCATTTGGTGTCATGTTAAAACCCAGGGCAAGTAACAAAATAAGTTAAGAAAAATTTGGTAACTTCGCTAATAAGTGTTATTTATAAGGATTATACTCGCCAATGTTGAGCAACTTCCTTGCTCGGTCGAAGCTAAGAGCCAGGGGGAAAGTTTTGCAGATATCTGCACTTTTACCAATAAACTAATTGATAATTATGTCTGGCGCTGTAATTGCTTGCTTGCTTCAATGAGTGCTGAGAAGTTTTCAAGTTGCAGCGTATTAAACTTGATAATTCCAATAATTCCAAGAAATTGAGTATCATTCATAAACGATTGGTCTGCTTGGGCAGTTGCCTTTTGCTCCCACAATAGACCCAACCGGAGCATTCGCCACAAACCCAAGCGGTGAATTTCTTGCCCAGGAATCAGGAAATCACCGTCATCGGTTCGTAAAACGGTCTGTCTTTGACTGTAAGGTTGAATTGTTCCTGAAAGCATTAAAATTTCTCTTTCATTAATATTTCCTACCAGTCCCAGATTAACCCATAAAGCGCGATCGCAGTTTTGGATGTCGGGATTATGGGGGAAGACGACAAGTAAACCTTAGCCGATGATCCTAACATGCTGCCCTTTCCTTGCTACCGCTTCAGGAGAAGAAAGGAAAAGTGGCAGCAAGGAAGGGGCATGAAAAAATGTTAAATCTGGTCAGCAATATGTTGTAAACCTAACCTATCTTCCTCATCAGGCATTATATGAATTGGCACAACCAATTCTTTGTAAATGGGATTTTGGCTAAAAAACCTTTTTGACCAATTAGCTTTTACATCTATGCCTTTATTCAGTGCTTCTGTTACTGCATCAACTTTACTCCTGTCCGGGTTATAAATCTCCAGCGCCATCATAGTTCTCCGGGTAACTATTGGCGAATTGACACTGCCACTGACCGAAGTCATAGAAAGCTGTAAAGGGACAAAAGTGATTGCCAACGTGCCTTTTTCAGCATCCAGAATTACTTTGAATTTTTCTAGTTCTAAAACAGTCAGGCGAAAAGGTTGTTCTCCTATTTGTGAGGACACCTCTAAACCAAAATCAGGTAGAAAACCGGATGGCAGCAGCACATCATTTTTTTTCTTGGCAATTTGTATTGTCTGGTTTACAGTTTCTGATGTACCGTAGGTATCACCTAAAATCTGTTTGCGTCGTTTTGCTTCTCCCATTCGGCTATAACCTATATCATCACAATTTTAAATAAAACAGCAGCCTCGGACAAAAATAAACAGTACTGATTGCCCCATCACCAGTTATCTTTAATTGTAACGGGGCAGGTAAACCAACTCACTTATGAGCCGAATCATCGCAGTTTTTAATCAGGCGGGAGGTGTTGCCAAAACCACCCTTACCCAAAACCTGGGCTACCAAATAGCACAACTGGGTCATCGTGTGCTGCTCATCGACATAGACCCCCAAGCCAGCTTAACTATTTTTATGGGCTTGGTTCCAAGAGACATAGAGCAAACTGTCAATAATGCCATTGTGGATGAACAACCCCTGCCAATTATTGAAGGAATTCATGGCATGGATTTAGCACCTGCTAACATCTCTCTGAGTACGGCAGAAATGCAATTGGTTAGTGCTTCCATGCGCGATTTTCGTCTGAAAGAAGCCATCGAACCAATCCAAGAGAATTACGATTTCATCCTCATAGATTGCCCTCCCAGCTTAGGGCTACTCTCTTACATCTCCCTTGTAGCTGCTACCCATGTTCTCGTTCCCCTAGAAACTCATTTCAAAGCCTTTGAGGGAACAGGCGAATTACTAAAAACGGTTGCTACAGTACGTAACAAACCAAACCGCAAATTGCAAATAGCCGGATTTGTGCCTACAAAATATGATGCCCGTAACTCCCAGGACACTCGCACCCTAGCAGCCATCACCGAACAACTAGCAAGTGCCGGAACTGTCTTTGCCCCGATTCCTCGCTCCACTGCTTTTGTTGATGCTTCAGAGGAACGAATGCCCCTTGCAGTTTACGATCCCAAGCATCCATCTGTCGCCATCTTGAAAAAAATAGCCGTTAGTTTAGAATCCTTAAAATGAGACGCACTACTAAAGCCAGCCAACCTCTCAAAAGCAAAATTGATGTACCTTGGGACACCACAGGCGTTATTAATGCCGATTCTCAAGTGTCCATTTCATTAGACCAGATTTCTCTGCCACCTAATCAACCGCGCCGTTACTTTGACTCGGAAGCATTAAAGCAGTTAACTGAATCCATCAAACAGCATGGCATCTTGCAGCCCATTTTAGTACGCCCCCTTGATGGAGAGAAACACGAATTAGTCGCAGGAGAACGCCGCTATCGTGCTGCCTTAAGTATTGGACTGAAAGTTGTCCCCGTCGTCATCCGAGAGTTAGACGACAACGCAGCTTTTCAATTTGCACTTATAGAAAACTTACTTCGAGAAGACCTGAATCCAGTTGAAGAAACTGAAGGTATCCTGCAACTGCTGTCTCTCAAACTAGGTCGAAGTGTTGAGGAGATACCCCCATTACTGTATCGTCTACAACGCCTACAAAACAAAGCATCTACAGTTACCCATAACGTTATGGGCGCACACGATGGCAAAGGTGATGAACCTACCCATAACGTTATGGGCGGAGTTGAAAATGATTCTACCAATAACGTTATCAGTGACGATGAAGGTGATATTGAATTATCTACCCATAACGTTATGGGCGAAACTGAAACAGATAATTCCGACCTCAATCAGGAGCCTGCTGTAAACCCAGACCTCAAAATCGTTGAATCTGTGTTTGATGGCTTAGGGTTAATGACTTGGGAATCTTTTGTTAAGAACCGTCTACCCTTGCTCAACCTCCCAGAAGATATCCTTGATGCGCTAAGGGAAGGCTCACTTGAGTACACCAAAGCCAAAGCCATCGCCCAGATTCAGAAATTAGATGAGCGCGTTGCATTTTTAGAACAAGCTATTGCTAACAACTGGTCTTTAAGTGAAATCAGACAGCGCATTATTGAGAAGAAAACCCCAGCCTCTAACGAAAACACCGAGTCGAACGATTATAAAGAGCGCTTTACTGCTGCGACTACCAAACTAAGAAAGTCCCGTATTTGGTCAGACCCTAAGAAGCGCAAACAGATAGAGAAACTACTTGCTCAATTGGAGACGCTGACAAATGTTGAGTAAGCTCAAGTTGCCACTGCTCCCCGGTTCTCTCGAAATCATGACTTACGCAAGTTACGGCTAAAAAGTCAGGGGAGCCAAAGTGCCATAATAAAAAAACTAGAGAAAGTAAGATCCGTTTCTCTTTTTCTCCATTAACAAATAGGAGTAGTAAGATGGAAGCTCACAAAATAGAAGCTGTTTTAACGGAAGATGGAACTTTGATGTTACGGGGCTTACCTTTTCATGCGGGGGATGCTGTGGAGGTGATTATTCTGTCAGCTAAAACTCCACAAAATAAAGGAGCAGCACCTAGCCAACCAGAAACAAATATTTATCCACTGCGCGGTCAAGTAATCCGTTACGATGATCCAACAGAACCTGTTGCCTTGTCAGATTGGGAAGTTTTGCAATGATCGTACTTGATACCCATATCTGGGTTTGGTGGGTTGACGATAACTCCAAACTAACTACAAAGTATCGAGAGTGGATAGAAGAATATCAATCTCAGGGTTTGGGAGTAAGTATTGTTTCTTGTTGGGAAGTCGCCAAATTAGTCGAAAAAAAGCGACTGGTTTTTTCTTGTTCAGTTAATGAATGGTTGGAAACAGCTTTGGCTTATCCCGGAGTACAGCTATTAAATTTAACCCTGCCGATAGTGGTTGATTCAACTCAATTAAGCGGATTTCATAGCGACCCTTTTGACCAAATTATTGTAGCTACAGCCAGAAATTATGGGTGTCCTTTGTTAACTGTTGACGCGAAAATCCTTAACTATTCTGGCGTGGAAACGCTTTCATAACGTTCTGAGCAACTAGAATTGTGAAAACTGTTGTGGAAAACTGTTGACTACTGCGGTATGTTTGCGACAAACGACAAAAAATATTAAGTTAAGGAGAGTACCAGTTAGTGCAGTCTCTCCTACAAGTGTTCCCATGCTAGAGTCAGAAAAACTTATCCAGATAGTACAAGCTTGGTTAGGCTATATCAGGTTAGAAGAACTGACTCAAGCTGAAGTTGAGCGTTCTTCAGATATCTATTCAAAAGTAGTAGATAAGGGAGTGCAGCTTGTTGGCAACAAGCTACTGTTAGATAGCGAAGTATTTACGCAATTCCAGCAACAGCAACAAGCAGCTAAAAGAGGGAACAAAAATGATGTTCAGATGGCTGTTGCTTTCCCACAAATCTATATAATCAACGGCAAGGGCAAAGAGCAAAAGCTGAAATACCTGCCTTTATTCACAATTGATATTTCACCCATCTTTAAAGGTAATTACCGCAAAACGGGTTGGGACTTGACCGAATACGAGTTTCAGCCAGTGGTTGTTAATTTGATGCGGCTGTACGGACTAGAGGAGGAGCAAGCCGAATCACTGATTGTTGCGTCAGGAATTGGAAAATTTTTAGAAGACACATTTAAAGGAAGATTCCCAACGCTTCGAGACTTTCTCGAACTGGTAGATTTACCCGAAGGAAAATACAAAACCTCTCGACAACCTTATTTGCTTCGCTGCGACTTTACACCTTACAATGCCCTTCTGAAACTTGACATACAAGAAATCCTCAAGGAACTTCAACAACCTGAGTGTAATAGCGAATGGCTAACTGAAACTCACCCAGCAATGCAGTACCTTTGGGGTCAGCCACAATTACCCAGAGATGAGGTGATGTTCTGGGGAGCTTTCCCTTCACACGCACCTGATGAATTTCAAGCCTCTGTTCTCAAACACGCCCAGGAGAATTTACTAACTGCTGTTTGTGGGCCACCAGGAAATGGAAAAACGGAGGTGTTTCTGCACCTCATAGCCCAGCAAGTAGTAAATCGAGCGTTACGGCTTGTTCACGGTCTTGATGATGTAAATAATTTAATATTCTTTGTCGGCGCTAATAACAGCACAGTTAAAAAATTCCAACAACGACTGGCTATAGATTCTCCTGCTCAACAGTTTTATCTTCCAGGCGGCAATCAAGCTAATATCCGTAAGGAAACCTTACCCAAACTGCAATCAACCCAAGATTGGCTGCGTAATGCTGAATTTAACCAATCTGCTTGGCAACAAGCCAAACTCGAATTACTGCAAGCAGAAAGTGAAATTCAACAACTGATAGAGCAAGACCGCTTTAATACTGCTCAAAAAGTCACTGATGTTGAACGGCGATCGCAACTGGATGGAGAAATTCAATCTCTCAATAACGATATTTCTGCTAAATCTGCCGAGTTACAAGCTCTAGTTGAACAGCTATCAAGTTTGTCTGATTACGCAAATTTTCCCCTTGATGCTTACCAGCAAATACAAGAAGCTTTATCCCAGGCAGAACGAGAACTACCAAAAGAGTCTGACTCCATCACCAAACGCGCCTTGAACTGGCTTAATGCTACTACCGATCAGCGAATTTTTCGCCGCTTGGCTTTGCGAATCAACGCAGCTGTGTTAAACACCTTGGCGACAGGGCATCCTTTTCAGACCCCCCTTGACCACCCTAGTTTAACCGCAGCCCAGGCTTCTGTTACCCAAAAACTAGATTTTTCACAGCAATGGCAGAATTTTAACCGGGGAGTAACTGAAATTCAAACCCAGCTAACAGCTTTAAATAAGGAACTAGAGTTAAAACAAGCAGAACATCAACTTTTCCAAAAACAACTCGATAGTTACCCCCAAGAGGATTTCTACAGTCGTTTTTACCGTGACCATCACTCATTGCAGCTAGAACTATTTCAACGTGCCTGGGCGTTTCTATTGCAAGAAGTTCTCCGACGCAAGGAGAGCGTTATGAGGGCATTGTCAACTTATGGCAGCGTCTTGACGGGCGACGGAGAGGCATTGCTCAAGTTAGAAAGTGATAGTGATGCCATCTACCGTGACTTGAGCTTGATTTTCCCTGTCATTACCTCCACCCTCCAATCAATGCGTAATATGTTGCCAATTCTCCAACCCAATAGCGTAAAGCTGGCACTGGTGGATGAGGCAGGTACAACTCTTATACATCAATTATTTCCCTTGCTGGTGCGATCGCAACGGGCAGTAGTGGCTGGCGACCCCCAACAAATTGAGCCAATAGTTAATCTTTGCGACGATACCATCAAACAATATCTGAAAACTGCCTTTCTGGATCGGGGCATGGGGAATGAAGATTACTATCGCTATGCCCCCACTGCCAAATACACAGCTACCGCTTATCACCGCGCTGCTGGTGCTAGTGGTGCAGAAGGCGACTTAGGCAATGGCATTATTCTCTCTAATCATTACCGTTGCACCCCACCTATTATTCAGTTTTGCAGCCCCAACTATCCTGGTGGTCTGCAAATCCTTTCAGATTATGACCCGACTGCAACAGTCAAGCACCTGCTGGCTTACCATGTCGAGGGAAGCCACACCCATAATACCAATCCAGAAGAAATTGATGCTGTAGAAACTATAATTGCGTCCTTGCTAAAACATGGGTATTCTACTAAGGATGACAACTCAAAGACAATTGGGGTGATGTCGCCGTTTTCGCAGCAAGCTAACGCGCTCAAGTATCGACTATCTAACCGTTGGCGAAACTTTTCTTGGGATGATATTGGCACAGTTCACACCTTCCAGGGAGGAGAGAAAGCAGCCATTATCTTTTCTCCTTACCAGTGTCACCAAGAGCATAGTTTTTGGTTCCTCAACCGCAAACCTAATTTACTAAATACCGCCGTTAGTAGGGCAAGGGAATTGTTTATTTTGGTGGGCAATCTCAGGGAACTAGAATTAGCTGGTGGTGAAACCAAGCGGTTAGTTGAACACATTCGGCAACATGGAGAAATTCGTTCGCCTGCGGCTTGAATGATCTAGTCTTTCTATGTATTCAATTGGCACAGCCAAAACAGGCTTTTTTGCAATTTTCGGGTCAAAGAGCAATTTTATTTTTGTAGTCCTCTGTTAGCAAGGCTTTCAGGCGTTATATAGCGGATCAACTTTGGTTTGTACAAAAAACCCCAAGTTGTGCGTAAACGCAGTAGCGTAATTGACTGAGGAGCCGTCTCGGCTCAATACCTTCACCGCCACCATCGCGCTACATCCTGAATAGCACAGACAATTTCTGCTGTTGCTGTTTTACCACCTAATGCAAATATAACTGGAAACAATACCTTGATATCTTGCAGCAAATTAGGACGAGTGCGAAGGGATAACTCATGAAGCGTATCTCTCCAAAGGGGGAAAAGTCTTGCAGATGGTATTTGTGACAAACTGGGAACTAAGGGACTCAAGGCATCGGTGCGGGATCTTTCATCCTGAATTAACCGAGCAGCAGCTAGTGCTTCTGGCAACACTTCTGGCAGTTTTTCTCTTAAGGCTCTCAAGGCAATAGCGCGCTCATACTCATCCCCAATTGACCGAGCGGCAGCTAGTGCTTCTGGCAACACTTCTGGCAGTTTTTCTGCTGAGGCTCTCAAAGCATCGGCGCGATATCTTTCCAGTTGAAATCCCTTAGCAGCAGCCACTACTTCTGGAAACACTTCTGGCAGTTTTTCTGCTAAGGCTCTTAAGGCATTAGCACGATATCTTTCATCATGAATCGACCTAAAAGCAGGCAGTGCTTCTAATAACAACTCTGATGGAAGTTTTTCTACTAAGGCAATCAAAGCAATAGCGCGGTATCCGTCAGACTCAATTGACCGAGCAGCAGCCAGTGCTTCTGGCAAGACTTCTGGTAGTTTGTCTGCTAAGGCTATCAAGGCATTGGCACACAAATACTCATCCTGAATTGGCCTAGCGGCAGCCAGTGCTTCTGGCAAAATCTCTGGTAGTTTATCCACTAAGGCGGTCAAGGC
>NZ_JBDNJQ010000142.1:0-22329 GCF_051172895.1 Nostoc sp. CALU 1950
CGCTTTTGTTGCAAGCCTTGCAACTAAGAAGACGCTTGTTAGGAGATGAACACCCGGACGTGGCACAAAACCTCAACGACCTAGCAAATCTCTACGCCTCTCAAGGCAGATACAGCGAAGCCGAACCGCTTTTGTTGCAAGCCTTGCAACTAAGAAGACACTTGTTAGGAGATGAACACCCGGACGTGGCACAAAACCTCAACGACCTGGCAATTGTATACATTCCCCAAGGGCGGTACGCAGAAGCCGAACCGCTGTTGCTGCAAGCTTTGCAACTAAGGCAACGCCTGCTGGGAGAACAGCATCCCGATGTCGCTACCAATTTCAAAAACTTGGCTGAACTCTACAATTCTCAAGGACGGTACACGGAAGCTGAACCGCTTTACATAAAAGCTTTGGAAATTGCTGAACGAGGCTTAGGGGTCAATCATCCCAATACAATCACTGTCCGTGAAAATCTCAAATCTTTGCGTGATCGCCACGTTTAGCGATCGCAACCGAAATAGTTCAGTTTTAACTAAAATGTTGCCAGAAGTTGGCACGGTGATGCCAAGTTCAAAACCTACGTAAAAGCTTGCCGTTTGTCCTGAACACTTTGTAAGTAAATATGGGTTCTTGTCAGATTTTGGTGATGAGAATCTGGGATAGTCACGACCGCGATCGCCTTGATTGAAGGACGAAATCGTTATTTCGTTAAATCGCTAATTCTTGCTTAAACGAAATCTCTCTGTACGATTAAGCGAAAACACGATATAACTAATTCGCTATAGGGCGAAAGGACGAAATTTGATGACCGTATTGGTGGGTGTCATTTCTCAAAAAGGAGGGGTAGGTAAAAGCACCCTTGCTCGGCTCATTGCTCGTGAATATGCTGCTGCTGGCTGGGATGTAAAAATTGCCGACCTAGATATTTCTCAAGGTACGAGTACGGATTGGAAACAACGCCGCGAAGTAAATGGTATCCAGCCGGAGATTGCTGTTGAACCATTCCGCACTGTAGCACAAGCGCTTAAACACGCCGATGTTTATGACCTCATGGTTATGGACGGGCCACCGCATTCTATGCAAGGGACATTGGAAATTGCCCGTGCAAGTGATTTACTTGTCTTACCCACTGGTTTATCACTGGATGATCTCAAACCGTCTGTACTGTTGGCGCATGAATTGGTAAATGCCAAAATTCCTACGGAGAAAATTATTTTTGTTTTATGTCGAGTCGGCGATCGGGAGAATGAAATTGAGGAGGGCAGATCATATATTCATAAAGCTGGATATGTCACAGTGGCTGGCTCAATCCCCGAAAAGACAGCTTATCGTCAGGCAAGTGATAACGGTCGTGCTGTTTCTGAGGTCACGTTTCCTACCTTAAAGCAACGGGCAGAACAAGTAGCCCAAGGAATTATTGATTTGTTGAGCAAGCAAGAGGGATGATATGGCAACCAAACCACCACCACCACCACGCAAACCAAGTAAAGGTGAACCCCCTAGCAATAAGGAAATAAAAGATAACTTGGAGAAGCCTGAACCAGGGGAAACAGCCAACCTGAATTTTAAAGTGCCTGCCGAGTTCAAGAGGGATTTTAAAATTGCGGCTGCTACTTATGGGTGTACCCAGGTTGAACTATTACAGCGAGTTTTCAAATACTGGACAGATAATCATGGCTGATCTTTCGTTGTTTCGCTAAATGACGAAAAGACGATTTCTTTATTTCTTCTTTTAGCGATTTATGATTTCGTGGTTTTCAACACAAGATATACTAACAAAGCATTAGGGAGATATTCATTAGATGAAAAAAGTTAATCATTCTTACACAGCAGAAATTTTTGACACTAGTCAATATACAAAGCAAATAAAAAAAGAAAACTTACCAACTAACATAACTACTTCTCAGCATCCTTTTCATAGGTGGTTCAATTTTATAGCAGGTTTTTCTCCTGAATTCGTTCATGCATGTTGTGCTGAAATTGATGGGGAAGTAGATGCAATTTTATTAGATCCTTTCGCTGGCTGTGCCACTGCACCATTAGTAGCATCTCAGAGAGGCTTGCGAGCAATTGGATTTGATGCTCATCCTGTTTTTGCTCGGATTGGCAGAGCTAAATTAGCATCTCACCTTTTTTTACAGGAACTTGACTGGATTGAGAAAGCAATTAAAGAAGGCTTAGAGAACCCAAAACCTTTATCTTTATTAGCTTCTGCACCCTTAATTTTCCTTTCAAAGCTTTTACCAGAAGACAGTCTTAAAATGTTAATTGGAGCGCGAGAATCTCTTAAAAAAAATAATTTATTTGAGAGTGATTTAGCTTTTCTTGTTTTGTCAAAAATTGTTGAACTTTGCTCTCATTCTCAAACAGATGGAATTTACAAAGCCCCTACATCACGAAAAAAAGCGCTCTCTCCATTTGAAGCTTGCAACAAAGTTACCGAGATGATTCGCACCGATCTTAATTCGCATAGCGTCTTCAACTATCATCAGCAGGCTTCTATTATTTTTAATTCATCTGAAGCTATGAGTGAAGTTGAAGATGAATCTATTTCAATCGTTGTTACATCTCCCCCATATCTTAACAATTTTGACTATGCAGAAATGACACGTATGCTTCTGTATTTTTGGGAAATTGCCACATCTTGGGCTGATATAACTGATAAGGTTCGCTCTAAACTTATTGTTAATACTACAACAGCCCTTAGAGGACACAAAGCCAAGCAGGATATGTATCGAAGCAATATTCCTAATCAAATTCATACCCACTTAGATGTCATTGTAGAACAGTTACGTGAACAAAGAAAGATAAAGACAGGTAAAAAGGAGTATGACTTTCTCATTTATCCGTATTTTTCTCAGATGACAAGGGTTTTAGGCGAGTGCTATCGTAGCATGAAACAAAATGCTCCTATTCATATAATGATTGCTGATTCCGCGCTTTACGGCGTTCATATTAGTACACCTCAGATACTAGAAAAAATTTTAGATAGTCTTAGTTTTAGAAACATTAAATGCTCTTTAGTCAGACAACGTGGACATCGATGGATTCTTGCGAAACGGGACGGTTCGGAAACGGGACTCGGTGAGTATCATATAACAGCAATGAAGTAATTATTAGGGAGTATTATTAATGTCAAAAGTCCCTGTTACCCTTTATCAAATTGCAGATGCAGAGATTAGACGATGTATTGAAGATTATTTAGATTTAACAAAATTGACAATAAATCTTGCCGATATAAATTCAGAAATTCTTGAAGATGAACGAAAACGAACTATACTGCTTGCAGGCTTAGGGGTGTATGGTAAAACTTTGAGTGCAAATGAGGCATACGAAGAATGGAAAAGACGCCAAGCAATACCATTTGATTTAGAAGCTGCTATTACATTTGGTGTATATCGTAATATTCGTCAAAGTGGCATTGATTTTCTTGATTACGTTGATCAGCAAACGAAGGGTTTTACTGATTTTAACCCGGAATTTATTCAGAAAAATCCATATTTACTGCCGATTCTACAGCATATTAGTGGTATTTTTAGTAAATCAAGTCTTAAGAAGCAAATTGGCTCCGTTTCTGATACGTTAATATCAAAACCTGCGGCTCAACGTCTTTCAAAACTACTTCAAGAAAGAGTTATCCCAGATTCTGTTAACAAAGGTGAAATTCTTAAGCGTCTAGAATCAACTTTAGAAGGCATTGTTCGTGATTTAGTAGGTCGTGTTCTTCTTGAATCTATAGTTGATAGCGCATTACGTAATCTTGGTCTCTCATTCCAGCGGGAGGGAGAATATACATCTCTTGCTGGAGTAATTTATGATTTTCGGGCTGATTTCGTATTACCTAATTCAAAGGAGCCTCTAGCCTTTATTGAGGTTCGTAAATCTTCATCGCGGCACGCCTCCTTATATGCAAAAGACAAAATGTTTTCTGCAATTAATTGGAAAGGTAAAAATGCAAAGCTCCTAGCCGTGTTAGTAGTAGATGGAGAATGGACTAAGGAAACTTTGCGTGTTATGGCTAATGTGTTCGATTATGTTGTGCCAATAGGACGCGTACCATATCTCGCTGAAACTTTAAAAGCATATTTAGAAGGTGACGATTCAAAACTAAAATGGCTAATTGAGTTTCGTATTACGCCTGTAATATCATCTAGCACAGAAAATAAAGAAGAAAAGTAACAAAAAACAGATAAAAGGTTTTCCTGGTAATTCTACTATTTACCGTTTTCAGGATCGGTAATTCCCAATGCCTAGCCGCTTCCGCCTAACAGGCGATCGCAGTTGGACTGTTAGCCGTGCAGAAATTGAAGCGAAGAACAAAGCCCTTGAAAGCTGTAAATCCCAACGCCAAAGTTGAAGAAGATGCCTGGACTCCAGAAGAACTGTTGGACTTTATTGAGCAGAAAGGGGAGGAGGTTGCTCCCGGCATTGGCAGTCTTGCGGCGTTCATGATGTATCAATTCACCAATGGGAAAAAACCATTGCCTGTAATTGTCATAACGGAACTTTGAGCCAAATAACACAATAATGCTTTAAATTTTAAATATATTCACTGGTAATCCTATGACAGGAATGGAACCTTTAATAGCAGCAGCGGCGGCATCAGCTGTTAGTGGCGTAGCAGTTCCTATTTTTCAGTCACTTTGGGGAGGCGGAGGTAAGCTTTTAGGACTGTTTGGCAAAACTCTAGATGAAAAAACTAGGGAGTTAATTTTTACTGCATCAAAACAGTATGTTCAAAACTACGAAGAACGACACGGTATTCTCAAAGTGTTAGGAATGCGTGAACCTGTAAAATTGGAATCGGTCTATACAGCAGTTCAATTTTTAGATAATGATGCCATCCGTAGTTTTGAATCTATTGAGAATTTAGAAAAATTCTATCGTGAAGCTAAAAGCCGCACGTTTCAATCTCAGGAGGCAAGTAAACAAGAAGGAATTAAAGTTGCTAATGATAAACAATATCTGATGGTGCTTGGTGGCCCTGGGGGTGGCAAGTCTACATTTCTGCGAAAGATGGGACTAGAAACACTAAAAGGTAAAAGAGGAGGATTTAAACACACCTGTATACCAGTTTTTATTGAATTAAAAAGGTTTACATCTAGTGATATTGATATTGAAAAAATTATTGCGAAAGAGTTTCATACTTGTGGCTTTCCATCATCTGATAAATTTACAGCCAAAGCCTTAGAAGAAGGGAAATTACTTATTCTGCTAGATGGGTTGGATGAAGTACCGACACAAAACTTGAATGAGGCGATTAGTCAAATTCAAAACTTTGTTGATAAATACGATAAAAATCGCTTTATTGCCTCCTGCCGCAAGCCTGCTTACCGCAGTATTTTTCGCCGTTTTAGCGATGTGGCAATAGCAGATTTTGATGATGCCCAAATTCAGCAATTTATTTATAATTGGTTTTATTCAGAAGCAGATAAACAAGCTCAGACAGGCGATAAATGTTGGGAGTTATTGCAAAAACCAGAAAATAAAGCGGCTAAAGAGTTAGCCCACACGCCTTTATTGCTGACATTCTTGTGTTTAGTATATGACCATTCCCAGAACTTTCCAGATAATCGTAGTGTTCTTTACCGCAAGGCACTGCGGATATTGCTAGAAGAATGGGCATCAGAAAAGCGAATTCTCCAAGATGAAATTTATCAAGGTCTGCACACAGAACTAGAAGAAATATTACTATCGGAGATTGCCTATATAGGTTTTGAGTCAGACAGGCTGTTTTTTTCTGGGCGTGATATTGTTGGGCAAATCAAAACATTTTTGGCAAGTAATTTGAATGCACCTCAGCATTTAGATGGTGAAGCAGTTTTGAATGCCATCGCTATTCAACAAGGGATTTTGGTAGAACGAGCAGAGGATGTATTTTCTTTTTCTCATCTAACATTACAAGAATATTTAACAGCGCAATACATTGATGATCATCGCCTAGTCGAAAAATTAGTTACTGAACACCTGACAAATAGACGTTGGGAAGAAGTGTTTTT
Source organism: Nostoc sp. CALU 1950 (assembly GCF_051172895.1). Lineage (NCBI taxonomy): Bacteria > Bacillati > Cyanobacteriota > Cyanophyceae > Nostocales > Nostocaceae > Nostoc > Nostoc sp. CALU 1950. The sequence goes on from NZ_JBDNJQ010000142.1 coordinate 5,985, forward strand.
ATTAGTAGCTGGTTTAATGCGGGGTGGTGCAGATGATTTGCTGTTGTTGATGGAAAAGGAAGCACAAAAGTACGTTAACATACCGAAGTTGCAAGCTTTATTCAACTGGGTAGAACAGATAACAACTGGATCTGCTGGGGATTTAAAACCTGTTGGTAAACGAGCAGTTGCGATCACCAATGCCAACGCCATCGCCATCGCCTACGCCTACGCAGAAGCCATCGCAGAAGCCATCGCAGAAGCCATCGCAGAAGCCAAAGTCAAAGCCATCGCAGAAGCCAAAGCCATCGCCAACGTCAAAGCCATCGCCAACGCCTACGTCTACGCCATCACCATCGCCTACGCCTACACCATCGCCATCGCAGAAGCCAACGCTTACTCCTACACCATCGTCGAAGCCAACGCCTACGCCAAAGCTATCGAATACATTCGTAAACTTGAAGAATTAAAAATCTTCAATAACGTTAACTTTACTATGCTGATTGACCAACTGAAAGAACAGGAAACTAAAATTCCTGATGATAAACAGCCAACGGAAGTGCATCGGACATTTATTAAGTGCCTCTCACAAACCTTACTCAATGCTTTCAACCTCAGCCCAGACATAATCAATTTGTCTAAGGAAGAAGCGAAAGCACTGGAAAATTATCTCTACGCTAATTACCTGATCATCGAGTGCAAACTAGTATCTGTACGGGTGTCGCCCACAACCTGGGAAGGGATTGAAACCCGGATGTTTTTGGTTCCGAGTAATTGAACAATTTGGCATCAAGGCTAATATCCTGCCTGCCAATGATATTAGTGAATTAAAATCTACTCAAAAAGGCTGTTCCCACTGCCAATCAAAATGTTCAAATCGCCTGGGATTCTCCGCCGTGTAGCGAACGGTATTTTGAATCTGCTTATGCCCCAAATAGCTTTGAATATCCCTAGTTGAGCGATTCTGTTCTGCCAAAAAATAACCGCAACTATGCCGGAACATGTGCGGATGCACCTTAATCTGCAATCCGGCTTTTTCGGCCGCACGTTTCACAATTTTCTCAATCCCATCCACCGACAGTGACTTACCTCTCTCATTTGGAAAAACAAAATAACTATTGGCAGAAATCTGCTTTAGCTGCCCCAACAAATCCACTTCATCCTGTTGCATCGGGTGATTCCCACTTTGACTCCCCTTGAGCCGCTTGATATAGATCACCTTTCGCTCTAACATGACTGCATCCCATTTCATCGTCGCTGCCTCCCCCGGTCGCAGCCCATGCCGAAATGACAGCAGTAGCAACGCCGGATCTCTAACTCTATGCCGACCCCGCTCCCCCGCCGCCTTAATCAGAATTTTCATTTCCTCCCAAGTCAAATACTCCCGGCTCCGATATTCATCATTATTCAACCGCCGAAACGTCGTACTCATTCTCTTACTGTCCGATAAATAGACTGGAAATCCGACAGCTTTTATTGTCCCAAACACCTGCTACTTCGTGAACCACTCACCTCAATTAAGTAGGGCTTATCTTTCATCTGCCAAAAAACTCTCTACAGAGAGCGATTGATAAAGCTGGCTTATACATACTGGTCAGACACCCGGCGATATCAATACTGATATCAGTTGCGTCCTGGGGTGAAAGCTTGGTTCCGTAGAAGTTGGAATGAGAAACCATAAATAACTTTCCTTAACAGAATTGGGTTGTCGGGTGTAGGGTAATTCATCCTAGTTCTTTGCCAAAAATTCTTGAACAGTCAGAATCTCAATGCCCCTCCAGGGGTTTAGCACCAGCAAATCATCATCTCCGGTAACAATACACTCTGCTTGACCACTGAGTGCTAATTCCAGATATTTGTTATCTTTGGGATCTCGGCATTCATTAATCTGCTCAGTCACGTCAATAAACTGAGCGTTTTCTGTTAAATTTTCTAGAAATTCTTGCCGCCTTTCTTTGGTGAGATACCTATCAAATTTGGGACGATATAAAACCTCTTCTAATTCCGATAACACAGAACTTGATAATACGATAACGCCAATAACAGTAGCTTGATCTAATGCCTGACGTGGCTTGCTTTGACTAAACAAAAATGCACTAATCAGCACATTAGTATCAAATACGAACCGTCGATTATTCGTCATCATTCAAAATCGATTCTAAGATTTCAGGCGTTAATCCTCGCTCTTGTGCTTCAAGGCTAGCTTTATCCATCGTATTTCTTAAACGTGCAATGGACTCAAGTCTCGGAGTTGTAAATTGAGACTGCATAATTGCCGCAATCTTAAGTTGCAATTGTTCCCGTTCTTCTTCAGTGGCATTGCGGTATGCCTCTGCTACCAAGGAGGGAACTTTGATGGTAATTTCTTCTTTAGTAATCATGGCCTGTTCGCTTCCATAATTTCTCATCTTTAATCATGTTACTTCCTTGGCTCAGAGTTCCCCCCCCATCAGGCTCTTTGGAGTAAGAGGTTGAAGAGAATATTTTGAAAATGTCTTTGAGATCCCGACGAACTGGGAGACGCTGCGCTTTCTGTAGGCGGTATCGGGGACGGACAACAGATTAACTTGCGGAGATGTCAACACCTTGGCAGCCTGTCCCCGACACTCCGCTGAAGGTGAGAAGAGAAAATTTCTGGTTACAGAACCTTGTCGGCGCTGCAAAAATATTTAGAGGTGCTGGATGAGGATTTGGAATTGGCTGTTTCAACGCTCAGATTTTCGAGGCATAGAAAGCTTGTTGCAAAATTCTCAGCAACCCTAGTCTTCCAAATTATAAGTTTCTAAACTATATTTTGCAACAACACTTGAGTCAAGACGGTCTATTATGTCAATAAAAAACTTTGTGGCTTCGCAAAAATCATTAAGGCTAATTTTATGCTCATCACCTAAATTTACGCTACTCAACTTAATTTTAGATAAAAATTGTGTGTCTATAATACCATTCTTGTGAGTATAGAGATGTCGAATCTGAAAATAGTTTTTTGCTTGTTCGATTTCACTCTCAATAAATAAATCTAAATTAGTAAATTTCAAAGCTTCCATAAAGCTTTTTTCGTTACCTCTGGTAAGATTTTTCACTTGTTCATTAGCTGCAAAGTTAATAAACTCTTCCATGTTTTGACAGTTAAGTACATCTTCTACTGAAACTTTATATGATGAACGTAACGTTTCTGGTTTAGCAAGATGTATTTCTATAAGTAAGTTAACTAAATAAGTTTCAAATGTATCAATTAATGAAGAAAAGAATAGACGTATCAGCATTCTACCATGCTCAAAATCACTCGGTACTTCAGTTTGAGTAGAGAATAATATATTGATTGATAAACTGGAAGTTTGCTTAACTATAGTAAGCAAATTCCTATAATGTGATAAAAGTTTTATTTTAGATGCTGTCGCATTTTTACTTACTTTTAATAGCCGCTCAAAAACTTTCAATACACAATCAGGTTGTTGATACTCTCCTAAATCGAGATTTGGTGCTGATGGTTTCTCTAAAAATATAATGTTCTTATTACGGATAAAAAGTTTATTTTCTGTAAAGATTTTGTTTGAAGACTTTGCAATTTCTACAACATATAACTTTTTAATATTGAAATCTAATTCAACTTCTAGTGGATAATGCTTAACTTCTGGACGAGGATGAAGTCGAGCAATAGAAGCTTCTACCATTGCAGCAGAAGGTACGTTATCAGCTAAACCTATTATACTTGTATTGTCATCAACTCCTAAAATTAATACTCCTCCCTCTGCATTAGCAAATGCTGCGATTGTCTTAGCAATTACAGTGGAAGGCGGTACTGCAAGCTTATATTCAAGGTTTTGTCCTTCTGGTTGACCTATTAATAGTCTTACTTTTTCATCATTCATAATCATAACTTATTATATTTTGAACTTCATTAGCGGAGAAACCAAAATATTTTATTCTGAGGTAAACTATTTATAATAGCTTACTATGTTTTAACTTTACAATAAGCAGATTTTTTACCTTTTGCATTGGGTACAGGTGATATTAAACCTCTTTTTATCAGTCCTTTAACTGTTTTTTGATAGTCATAATTAGATTTAAAATGACATAGCCTCTTTATAAAAAAAACATTTATTTCTTCGTTATTTTTTAGATATTCTAATATAATCTCTTCTGATGAAGCTAGACGTTCATGAAGTATATATACTATCAAACTGTTAGATTTTTGCTCAATTTTTGGATGCTTAAAACCTAACATATTCATAGCTCTAAATGCTGTATTAAGTCCTTCACCAATATCTTTATTAGGTGGATCTGGAAACTTATTAATAAGTCTCCCTAACCTGCCATTTCTAGAACATCTTTCTTCGAGAATATTTTTAATAGTAATATGCCCAGGTAATCTGCCTGGGCTTTCCACTTCAATGCGATTATCAAATATTCTAATATGAATATCATCTGCAATACTATAGTCTCTATGTAAAACTGCATTAGTAATTATTTCATGAAGTGTTTCAGTTGGATAATTAATTTTTTCTAACCCACAATTACCTAATCTAGGTATTGATTATACTATCTCTCTTGTTTTTATAACAGCAGTTTTTATTTGGCCATAAATATCACCTTCAATAGTTATTGGATCAAAAGCTAAACTCTCTCTAACACCTTCACTGTTTGCCGTTCTGTATCTATATATTTTAATACCACAATTTTTTGGTATAACTGCTTGTGGTAAATCTGAAAATAATAAGATACCACATACAGTTGGTAAGTTTTTACGGATTAATTTTTCTTTGTTTAACCATACTAAAGGTTCTGATTCAATATTTTTTTCTCTTAAGAAATATAAAAGAACATTTGAGCTAGAAATTTCTTCAATCTCAATATTAGAAATTGTTTGATTTTCAAAAGGTTCTATTCCTTTATCATATAATATTCTTCTGATACCTTCTTCATCCTGGCGTTTATTTTCTGCGTTCCTTCTAAGATAAACATCTTGAACTGAAGTCCGAATTAAGGTATTACTTTTAGGGATCTCAATATGCAATATCAAATTTTTATTAGAAAATAGTAAAAACTCATATAAACATCCTTGCTCTGTCCGAAACAAATTATCAATAGTTGTAATAAACTCATTTGCATTTTCTTGATTTTTAAATCCTTCCCAAAATCTCTGCTTACCTTGTTTTCCATTTTCTGAAATAGTCTTTTCTGCAATTCCAAGATATACCTCCCCGCCATCAGCATTAGCAAATGCTGATATTGTCTGTGTGAGTTTGGCTGGTTTAATTTCAATTGCTTTTAAATCTAAAAAATGGCTCTCTTGGAGTTCTAATATTTTTACATACTCCTTGTACATTACATTTCTAGTTTTAATCGACATTCTTATCTCCTAATAAACCATCATTTAAGTACAGTAGGTACTACCTACCGCAACCTTATGATGCCCAAATGAATATCAAAACTAGCTGCCTTGTACATTAGATTTATCACTGATTAGGGCAGTAGGTAGATTTATGTGCAAAAACCTTCCTTCTTAATTCGTTTGTTGTAAAGCCTCTTGTGCCCAGAGCCAATGTTAAGCAACAGGAGTGAACAGTACTGGCAGTCAAAACGCTTATGGTAAGGCAGTTTGAGCTTTTACAGCACAAGCGTTTGTTACTTTTTATCCAATTGTTATATTTGATATCAACTGCCATATCAAAATTGCTTCAACCTCATCATCTCGTGATGCCCCACCGAACTGTGGACACTTCGTTTAGAGCCGTTGCTGTGGGGGACGGGCAATAATTTACTCGTGGGAGTGCCCCCGACATAAGCACCCAAAACTACTTTTTATCAATCAAAAAATACATTGGTGGTTTTGGAGCTATGCCGGAACAAAGCCACTCATAAAAAGACAGGATCATCGCCCGGCATACACTCCAAAACCCCCTCTTTCATTAGGACTAGCTCCGACCGAGCAGTATTGAGTGTGCAACATCAGCGCCTAAAACGCTTGTAAACAAGCACTCTTAACTAGAAAGCGTCTACATCTGTAGACATGAGAGATTCGGGTGCGAGTCAAAGGTAAGAATTTACTTGTTTCCCCTGAGTTGACCACTTCTCATCTAGAAGCCGACAGGCGACATAGACAACTTTTTGAGGGTTGCGCTTATGTCTTCCAATCATATTCCAGGAACGAACAGTATAATCACCTTGATAACCTAAAACAAGTGCTAGCTCGTCGTAAGTTAACTGCCATTTTTTCTTAAATTCTATTGGGTGCATAAATGTAAATACCTCACTATTTTTAATCGACAAAGTTTTCCGGTTTTGTGACTCACGAGAAATATTTCTTTAACGAGCGCTAAGAAATCTGAGCAAGCTATCAGGATAAAACCAGTCAGGAACTGTGACGCGCTCCGATTCAATTAGATTTCCGTCATCATCATAAAGACCACTGATTTCAGCATGATTTAGAGGTGCGCGACCGTTCTTTGACTTGCGCTTGATTTGGATAGTTTCGGTTTGCCTTAAGTCATTAAAACCCTCAGCATTGCCAGAAGCAGCATTAGTAAAAGCATGAGCAATGCAAACTAGATATTCGGCTGCTTTGCGAACATCAGTAAGAGAATGTCTCACAAATCTTTTGACTGATTCTTTACAATCATCTTGCATAGAAAGCTGTGTCAATTCATCCCAAAGTGTTTGAATAGGGGTGTCGTTTTCTGTACGGTCGCTCCAACGTTGAACAGCTTCATCCATTGCCTCACCAATTGCTAAATAATCGTTGCGTTCGCCGATTAATTCTGGCTCCAAAGGTATCAACAACTTCCAAGCTTTAGCTCTGTTCTTATGTCCATGAGCATCAACGATTGATGTAATGTTCCAATCAAAAATCGCCTTCCTACACATAACAATTGATGCAGCAAAACTACTTTTACCACTGCCTTGACCTCCTAACACCCAAACTGGTTTTGTTGATTCAATGACATCCCATAGCCAGCCACCCTCATGATTTTTCAAAAGTTGAACTAATTCTTGGGCGCTCGTGCCTTGTGGAGCCTTAACTTTTTCATTACTGGGATTGATGTTTTCTGCGTCCGCCTTGCGCTTGTCTCTTCTGTTTTCAGCAATGGATTTGTCAGCTACGGAGTCGGCAACTGCGAACTGTTTAACCGTGTTGCTAAACTGTAAATCTTCAAGCTCTGACTGACGCTGATACTGTTGTTGCAATTCCTCAAGAGAGATATAGCGTTCTTGGACTAACAGATTATCAGCGCGTCTGTCGATGTCCTTCTTATGCTTGTCTGAAATCCGTGTTGATTCATGTGACTGCAAATCGCGCTCAGTCCTAGTAATTAAACCTTGGCGCTTAATAGCTGTCTTAAAATATTCCAGACGTTGAAAACTTGACTCGTTGTCAATCTCATCTTTTGCAGCCCAGCAGTAATAACCCATCCAGACAAAAGCAGGCGCGACTAATAACCACAGACTAGGATTCTCTGATGGAGCCAAATCGTTAGTAATGAAAGCACCGTCAGGGAGAGACACAACATCATTAAACTGTCGTGACTTCCATACTTCTGTAAGTAATCTGTACTTGAAACGGCAATATTTATTATCAAGTGCCGATTGTGATTTTGCAGGTAATTCATAATGCTTAATTGTGCGTTTATTGGCTGTTGCCGGACAAAATCGCACTTCAGTAAACGGATAAGGGTGCGGTGTCTGCCCGTAATAATAAGCGCTGAAAAGCCCCAGAAGTAAAGCTGTGACAGCACCAACTTTTAGTAGTGGTTGAGCCTTCATGACTTGGATTTGTGGATGCCGTAAACAACACCACCTGCCACTAATGCACCCACCACAAACACAATAGTTTTGTCTGATTCTGGCAGACGGTTAAAATCTTCTACAGTTGCTTTGATGTTGTCATAAGTCTTGTGTGAGTTCTGCATTGTGGTGTAGAAATCGCCGATAGCAGTCCACAAAATGAAGCATCCGAATATTGTTTGAAAGAGAAATTTTATCGCCTTGTCCATGTCCGTAAAAACCCATCCTTCAGGAGACTTGTTTACGGTGAACTCCAACAAATCACGATTGACTATTTGATTAATTCCCAACACAATAGCGACCGCAGGCATTAGCCCCGCCGAGCCTGTAGCTATTACTAAATACTTAGCCAAGCAATAGGAAGTAACACCCCAGCCGCAAGATTCAATTCCTTTCAAGACAGCGCGACTACGGTTAAGCTTTTCAATTTCCTTGGCTTTAAATCTTTTAATAGCTTCTTGTTCATCCTGGGTAAATGCAGTATCAGGAAAGTCTTGATAGAAGCGTGATTGTTCGGTGTCCCCGTCTTGCAATTCGGTGTCAAGTTCATCTAACATTGTTCTCATGACGAATTTTGATTTCCCCTACTGAGCGGTAACTTAGTAGGGGATTTTTAGATGCTGATTACTCGAAAATCGTAGAAACAGCAGTACGGAACGCTTGCACTAATTTGTTAGTCGTGAATGACTTACGAGGTACTAAATCAAGGTCTGAACCTTCGCCATAAGTCAATAGATGTTTTGCCTTTTCCGTTTCATAAGTCCTATCAGCGTCTAGCTGTGCCTTCACGGGTCGCGCTAACTGCGATTTAGCAGCTGCTAAATGGTCAACCTTACTCATGTGATAGTCGATGTAAGCCTTGAGCTTAACTAGGTCGATGCTTTCTCTGTAGCGCTGATTCTCTAGTGTGCGGTCGCTGGCCAGCTTCAATCCGATTTCTGAGCGCTCATGACCGTACTTTAAATTTGCGATCGTTAAATCGGCATTGGCTTTATCAATGGCAATACCAGACGCACCAGCTTGCTTGTAAATCTCTGCAAGTCCTTTGTTGTACTCCTCAGTACCCTTGATGAACGCTGACAGGTTATCTGTGATGTAGGGCATGATGGTTAAGATGCGTTCGCCCTCGTTGCCCATTTCCCCTACTTTGGTCAGCGCGGCATCGTCACCATTGATGCAACCCATGATTAAGCTGTCTGCAACGCCTAATTTCTCAGCCCTTGCCTTCAGCTTTTTACCATGCTTGCCGACTAGATTCTTGATATGTTTCACGTTTTTGACTCCTGTATGTGCAACATTCCGTCATAAACCATTGAGAGAGGGGAGCCGCGAGTGCAATTAGTAACGGTATCCCCACAAGCCCAATCAACAAATGCTTGTAAGTGAGATTGCCTCCGGGCTTAGTCGATGATTCCGGCGAAAGATAACGCGAGGTCTGCAAACTGGCTTTTGTAGTCCAGGGCGGTGGCCTCCATCGCTTGCTTGATTTGGGTCAGTTCACTGCCTGCAACATCATCCATCTCTGCCAGTGTCTGCCTGATTTCGTCAGCTTTGCGTCGGATTTTGGATACTTCTTGATTCTTGAATTCCCTTGCAAAGTGGACGAGGGCGTTAAAAATCGCCTCGTTTAACTCTTTTCTGGATGCGAAGGTGGAAGCGATGGACACTGTAATCTGTTTCACATCCGCCGCTTTTAGTTCAATTCCTGCGCCTTGTGCAATGTCTGCAACGAGGGCTTGCTTTTCTTGCTCACTCAGGACAATCTGATTCTCTGCTTCGGCAACTGTAAGCTGACTCTTATTAGGTTCTCTTTCCGGCTCTGCATCTACTGTCAAAGTTTCTTCAACGGGTTCATCAACTACAGATAATCGGTTGGTTGCTTTTTCTCTGAGATAGTCAACGGCTTGGCTCAATTGCTCTTTGGTGGGATTGTCAAGGTCATCGCACTCGACAGCAAGCGCAGCCGTTGTGTAATCATCTTTAGTGAATCCTTGATAACCCTGTTTGTACAAACGAGCGCGGACGTTATTAGTAAATTTGTCAGACATGATGATTGCTCCTTAGAGGGCTAGTGTTAAAACTTCGGTGGTTGCAGATTTCATTGGTTGCGGTCGTCTGTTGATTGCCCATTTAGCAGCAACAAACGCAACAAGTGCTAAATCCTTGCATTGGTAAGTATTTTCAGCGCTGAAAGATAGTCCAGCACGTTCAAACCAGTAGTAAGGAGTGCTACGCGGTACGTCATCAAGATTGATTTTTAGATGCTCTGCAAGAAGCTTTAAGAACTCTCCCCCCTGATATTGAGCATCTATTTCATAGAAATGCCTGAATGCTTGCCAGCGTTCACTAAACCCCTCACCCCGACCTGTAAAGCTGCCGTAGCGCCGTTTAAATCCGGCGAATGTCTCAACTATTTTTTGAGCGTCACTACCCAGTACGTTGAAATTAAAATGCTGTTTCAAAGTAGCTACCACTCGATACCAAGTGATATCAGCAATCTCTTTTCCTAACTCACGCTCGTAGATTTGTTTTAGCTGATGATACTTAGCGATATACTGTTTCGTTGCCACATTACCCCCTAGCTATTACTTAGGTGTGTATAAAATCGATGCGTATTCCGAATGCGTCCAAGGTTTTTGATGTATGCAATTAGCTGAAAAGGGGTATTTGGTACGACCCGCTAGCTGAAACCTATCAATAACTCTGAAAAATAACTCTGAAAAATTTCAAAGTATGTTTTTTCGTCGGCTATAATCACGCAATAACAAGCCTTGCCAGAGTTTCTGATATATTGACAAAATTCCTTTTACCCCCGTAAAAGCGCCCCTTTTGGACTAGTTGACGCGCTTGTAACTTTGCTTTTGAACGTTTTGCGCGGTGGTAGATGTTACCAAGGTTTAGAACAAACTCAGCTGTATTGAGTTGTGATTTATCTCTGCTGTGTGCTGTTTATATAAGCTCGGCACTTCGTAGCAGCGCCTTAGCACCTTGTCACGATTGAGCTTTAAGTCAGCACTCTTAGACTGACGCGGTAAAGGACGGAAATAGTACTGAGTGTATCTGATACTGTCGCTACTGGTTAAATATCTGTACAGGGTTCCATTAATCCAGTAAGTTTTGCTCTGGCTCAATAGCGTGACGCATCCTACAAGCTCTTTATCAATCATCATTCTTGTCTCTCGCAACACACGCGCCTGTCAAGCTTGCACCTAGAAAGACCGCGATAGATGCAATGGCGCTTCCTTCAAAAATTTTGGCGTTGTAGATCCATGTGGGTTGATATTCCTCGCCTCGACTTTCCTCAATCCGGTCAAACCCGTGACAAAAGATAGAACCAACTACCATAAAACTAGTAGTTACCAAGCTCACAATTGCTACTGATGACGCTCCATTAAGTATGAATGAGTTAATCTTTTCACGCCAATTCTTCACACGGCGAATGTGCATTACTGGCTTTTGTTCTAGATATGAATGCCACTCTGGATCAGTAAAATTCAAGGGCTTGGAATCACAATGATCGTGTTCGTCAAGTAGTTCGCCCACTGCTTGTATTGCATCCCCTAGCATCACATCTGGGGAGTATTCCAGTTGGCTGAATTCCTCAGAATCTCGGATTTCTATGAGCCAGCGATCTATTGCTTCTAACCTTCGTAATTGATTTTGATTAAGCATTGTTCTCTGAAGGGGTAGTTCGTTGATTGCTTCTAAGTTGCGTAAATTAATATGCATGAATCCTCTCTCCTAGTGCAGACACGCACAATTACCGCGACCGCATATATAGAGCGGACGCAATGCAAATAACCTGTGTTCGTAGCTAAATAATCGTGTTTGCCTGAGTTATTGACGCATCAATAACCCAGGCACTATGATAATAGTACAGGCTACCTTGTAATGTCAAGATAAGTTACCATATAAAGCTAGCCGACAATTGCAAGCTTAACTGGCATAGTGTTAAATGGGAATCTGATAATACCAGACGGGTTGCCATGCCAGTTCGTAACACTGTGAGGAGGTTTATTGAAGAAAAGCTCAAAATCACACGCTATCAATTTATGAAAGAGACGGGACTATCAAAAACCACAGTGTACGCGCTGTGCGACAATTCTGAGCAAATACCCAATGGAATAGCACTTAACAAAATCTGTGACTGTTATAAAGTCCAGCCCTGTGAGTTATTGGAATGGAGCGAGGATTAAGCGATTGCGTACAAAAAAAAAGGAGGTAATTTTACCCATTAAAAGAAACTAGGCAATGGTCAGCCGCAGTATCGGAGGAACGCTGTAAAAAGAATAGCCAGGAACACTTTTAAGCGGTTGGTCGAAATCATCGACACAGAAGACGAACCTCTACCAATTGTTTGTATTTTTGAGGACTACCCAGATGACTGAGACAGCAACCCAAATACCACTAACTGCATTACTCCCCATGCTGACAGCTATCAGCGAACGGGACTATCCACATTTTAAAGAGCTTGAGATTGATTTTGCTTCTATTCACGGTGTAGAGGTGTGGGAGTATGTTTTTAATTTTCGTCTCAAGCCAGCACTGGATAAGGACTCTGACCGTTGGCTGTTAATTCAAAAATGTAGCAAGGGCTTCACAGTAAAGGATGTAGCTTGATGATGGGAATTGCCATACACCCATTAGGAAAACAGGTTCACAAATGACGAAACCCACTCGACCGGGAAGTTAAGCGGGTTCCATCATTTCTAGATTTATCACGGGTAACTCCGAACAAAAAGTTTAAGAGGCTTTTTCGGAACCGCGATCGCAGCTCTATGATAACTAGTTCTGCGGTCGTGTTGCAATAAGGAGTTACCCGGATTTTAAAAAATTCGAGGTAATACAAGTGCATACTACACAAATCAATCCAACGACCGCAGAGCGTCTAATTTCCGGCTTACAGCAAATTCCTGGTAACTGGGCCTTAACTCCTGTTACAGACAATAAGCGCCCTTATCGTCAAGACTGGCAACAAGAAACAGCACTAAATAGGCAAACGCTGATTAAAGAACTGCAATCAAACAGAGCTTTTGGCTACGGCATCCGCACTGGAGTTGTATCAGGCGGAATTTTAGCCATTGATGCCGATGGTCACGCAGCAGAGGCACTACTACAAAAGCTTTCTGATGGCGACTTACCCGACACAGTAATTTTTAGCTCTGGCAAAGCTGGACGTAGACAATTACTTTACTTTGTAACACAGGATTACTGGCAACTAGTAAAAACTGTCAAGCTTAAAACTGGAGTTAAGGACGATGACGGTAAAGAACAGTTACTAGAATTTCGCTGGAATGGGCTGCAAAGCGTACTACCGCCATCAGTACACCCCCAAACTGGTAGTTATCATTGGGTGCGATCGCCGCAAGATGTTGAGGTTGCAAACTGTCCAAACTGGGTGATTGAGTTGATGCTGAATCAGCAACAGCCCGTGCAAGTTCCACAGCCCAAAACTAAGCCAGTGCAAACTACAGTCAGCACTCGCCCAAATTTATCGATATTTCTAGGACGTGAGGACAGAGATTTAGTAGAGCATGGCACTGGTGACGGTGGACGTAACTCAGCAGCACAAAAACTCAGCCTTAATTTAATCGCTACTGCCCGTCGCCTCCAAGAATTGGGCATTGACTACGACGGCGACCCACGCGCCCTTTATGACCAGTTCTGCTATCATTGCACCCCACCCCTTGGCTCCGATGTTCGTGGTGAATCTGAGGGCTGGTGGAAAAACGCAGACACACACGCCAAGCAACCATCTTTGGATGACGAAAAACTACAAGGATGCTACACCGCTTGGTTAAACAAGCAAAAAGGGACACATAGCCAAAAAACGTTAACCGTACAAAAGTCTATTGTCAGTACTGACAATAGCTTATTGTCAGTGCCACCACTGACAATGGAAAGAATTGCTAAACAAGATTCTCAGTCTATTGTCAGTGTTGTCAGTGGCATCTTAGCCTCTAATTTAGATGACATAGAAGAGAGTTTTAAATTAGACTTACTCTGTACGGAATTAGGAATTAACCAAAAGCTTTTTGACCGCATTGTTGCTAGGGAGCGTGTCAAACTGGATGAGGTTTTGCCAGAAGATGAAATGCGGCTCAAGTCGCTCATCGAGTGGCGAAATACTAAAATTGACTGGGATGCTATCTTACCCGCCCCTCTAGCCCGTGATTTAATCCATGACGCGGATGTTTTGAATGTTGATCCAGTTGTAATCTGGCAGCCCTTAATCAGCGCTGTCGCCTCTTTAGCCGGCACGACGATAAATCTGGATATGCAATCTCATAAAATCCCCTCTGTACTGTGGACTGTGACAGTTTTAGAGTCCGGCGGCGGAAAAACCCGCGCAGACAGCTTGGTTGTAGCGCCATTGCGAAAAATGCAAGCCGAGGCAGTGCAGCGCTACAAAGATGCCGATAATGATTACAAACGGGCGCTAAAACAGTGGGAGAAAGGCGGCTGTGAAGGGGATGAGCCAGAGCCACCAGCTTTAAGGAAGTATCTGTTTGAAGTCGCAACCATTCAAGCTGTGTTAAAGCGCTCTGCTGAAAACGCCGACAATGGGGCGTTGTGGGCAAGAGATGAAATAGCGGGGCTGTTTAATTCCTTGGGCCAATTCTCCAAGGGTGAGGATGAAAGCTTGCAGATTTTGTTAAAACTTTGGGATGCAGCCGCCCTTTGTGTAGATCGGACATCTTTAACTGACAGTTATTTTGCCGAACGTACAGCCGTTTCTGTGACGGGTGGTATTCAACCCGGTGTATTTCGCAGAATCTTCAAGGATGCTGACGACAATAACGGGTTGCAAGCGAGAATGTTGTTTGCAGTTCCCCAGCGTCGTAAACAGCGATACATAGAAGGCTTTTGTCAACTTAGCGATCGCTTGCCCCTACTTTACAAGTGGCTGGAGCAATTACCAGAACTCAACGTCAAAATCAGTCCCCAGGCTAAAGCATATTACAAAAAGCTAGTCGAGGTAATTGGCGACCAAATAGAACAAACGACACACGCAGCCATCCGTAATTGGATGTCGAAACTAACAACCCAGGTTTTGAGAATTGCATTGAATCTGCACCTGATTGAGTGTTTTTACTCACCCAATAGCCGAGATATTACAACGCTGCAAAAAGATACCCTAGAACGCGCTGTCAAGCTTGCCCAATACTATCGCAGTGCTTTTCACGTTTTGCAAGAGAAAGTCAGCAATAGTGATGAAATTAGCTCAATTTTGTTGCAAATTTATGACCGTGCTTCCCAAACATCAGACGGCGTTTCTGTCCGTGACATTTATCGACCACTGGATAGCATCAAGTCACGAGCCAAGGCCGCAGGCAGAGAACCCAGTGCCTACACTCATGATTTATTTCTCAAACTGGAACAAATGGGTTATGGAGAAATTGTACGTAAAGGTCGCTCTGTAAGATTTGTGGCATCAAAATTTGAATCCGGTGAAAAACCCTTTTCAACCACTGACAACACTGACAATGAAGAAAAATACATCTCTAAAGCTCTTTTTAACGAGGAATTTAATGTCAGTGATAGCCACTGCCAATCACTGACTGTCAGTACTGACAATAGCGTTTTGTACTTAGAGTACGGACAAGATAATGTCATGGATAAGACTGAAATTCCGCCGCAGGATGATTCAATTCCTCAGATGCCAGTTGAAGCTGTTGACCCAGTATTAACCGAGCTTCAAGAGGTCAAAACTAATGCAACTACACCAGAAATTACCAAAGGTGCAAGGGTGCGGGTTCACTGCCCTGGTAGCAAGCGTCATGGCTTAGAGGGGATTGTAACCAGGTTTGTCTATGAACAGGGCTTGCTCAAAGCGATCGTCAAACTAGAAAATATTGAAGCAAGTTTAAGAATATGGGAATGCTTTGTACCAGGGCAGGAGGGAATGAGACTGGAGTTAGTTGAATAAGGGCATGAGTATCAGGATTTGCCTAATACCGTGGTTCTACTTAAACCATGCTGATTAAGCAACACGAGTGTTGCCCTAACTAACTTTGGACATGAAAGCCAGACTCCCAAAGCCTTTTGAGAGCCAATGCTGGGCATCGCTGTTGCGCGGTCGCAGTTTTTCATAACGTAAGAGCCACCAATTACACGTAATGGCTCTTATGTGGAATGTTGTCACCCTCTCATCACTAACTAATTGACTTAAACCAAGCCTCATAGAACTGAGGATAAGTCATTTTTTTTGCATAGTCCCAAATAATTCGATAGCACCTAGAGAATAAATCATAGTCATTTTCGTAAGTATTATATGATAAGCAATTCTTCAAAATGCTAACAACATACGCCATCTGCCTCTCTCCCATTATTTTCCCTAAGCTTTCTGCCGCCTCCTTACGCATCAAACTATCAACCTGTGAGTTACGGATAAGTACTATCAACCCTTCAATTGCTGTTTGGTTGCCGAAGCCGATTTTCTCTAAGCTTCTTGCCGCCTGCCCACGCATCAAAATATCATCCTTTGGGTCACGGATAAGTAAGATCAACCCTTCAATTGCTATTTGATTGCCAGGGTCAATTTCCCCTAAGCTTTCTGCCGCCTGTCTACGAATATCACTAT
>NZ_JBDNJQ010000151.1:0-20754 GCF_051172895.1 Nostoc sp. CALU 1950
GCTAAATATCTTAGTTGAGATAAGCTAAATATCTTAGTTGAGATAAGCTAAATATCTTAGTTGAGATAAGCTAAATATTTTAGTTGAGATAAGCTAAATATCTTAGTTGAGATAAGCTAAATATCTTAGTTGATTCACCCTTTTCAGTGCCTCAAACTTGCCATAAATAAGCAGTTTGTTACAGCTTCCGTAACACTCCCCCTACGAAGTAATGTAGGCGATCGCCTGCTCAAAAGCCATTGCAGCGCCTCCCCTTGCTGGTAGACTTTCGGTAAAAAGAATCTTTCACCGACACCACTCGGAGCGCAAAGCTCTAGCAAAGATATCCGTGGCTGGCTAGCTACGCTTGGGTTGAGAGCGGTTTATCAAGTAAAAAGCGCGTAACTTTCGGAATCACTGCTCATTTCACCCCGGTTTATAGATGTATACATGGTGAAGTGCTAACATCCTGTGACTGTAACCCTGATATCAGCGCTGTCATAAGCGGCCTTTATGATTAAAGCCTGAAATGCTGATTCTCTGGTAATCAACCATCTCTGCATCGCCATGTAGATTTATAAGCTAAACTTAATCCCCAACTTTTCCAGTGAACAGTCACGAGAGAATCACGGTTTTAGTCGTATAC
Organism: Nostoc sp. CALU 1950; assembly: GCF_051172895.1. Classification (NCBI taxonomy): domain Bacteria; kingdom Bacillati; phylum Cyanobacteriota; class Cyanophyceae; order Nostocales; family Nostocaceae; genus Nostoc; species Nostoc sp. CALU 1950. The sequence continues at coordinate 626 of NZ_JBDNJQ010000151.1, forward strand.
GCCGGAATCCTTGAATTTGTCGGTGTACCCCTAAGATAGTTATAGTAACTATTCCAGGCTATGAAAATCGACCGTCACGATCAAGCTAAAATTTTATCATCAAGCGAGATCGTTCAGCTATTTACCGAAGGATTTAAAACCGAACGCGATCGCGCTTTATTTGGCCTGTGCCTTTACTGCGGGTTACGAATCTCTGAAGCTTGCACCATGCACACCAGAGGCGCTTACCGCATCTCTGGAGGTGTGCGGGGGCGGATAACGGTACGCAAAGAGAATACTAAGGGGAAGGCTGATACGCGCTCTATCCCGGTCTGTGATGAGCTTAGGGAAATACTAGAGGCTTATTCCTCTCCCAAGGAGTTTTTATTTCCTGGTCGCTGGGGGCGGGGACACATTCACCCCGATTCTGCTGACAAGATTTTAAGGGCTGCGTTTGATGAACTTGATATTGAAGGGGCAAGTACCCATAGTTTTCGCCGAACTTGTTTGACCAAAATGCACTTGTCACACGTTCCGACAAAAGTAATTAAGAAAATCTCTGGACATAAAACATTGGCCGCGTTAGACCGATATCTTGAAGTCACGGACGAGGATTTGCAGGATGGTGTTAATACGTTAAAGTTTCGCGCTTATTAATTTTTTGAGGGTCGCGATCTGAAATTATCCCGTTGGTGGGATTAATATCTGGAACACGCCACCCATGTAAAAACCCACAGCACAAGGGAGGCTACGGGGTATGAAAGGCAATTGGGGAAATGAGGCGTTAATCGATGTCGTCTGCTCTTTAGTCCTTTGTTACGACGACGACTTCCCTTATATTCGTGCCTTTTTACTCTGACCTATGGATAATTCCAGTAAGTGCGACCACCCGGACGAGCATCAATATGGACGAAACCTCTATGCATTCCTGAGCCTAAGCCGACTACGCTTGGAATTGCTTTGCACACATCATACAATCGCTTTAAGTTTTTATCCGTAGGATAGATATCAAAAGCATTTCCAGTAATGTGTTGACTTGCTCTTGCTCCTCCAATTTGGCGATTAATTGCTGGTGGACGATAGCCGCTAGTTACGCCAAGGGTTGAGCCGTATTTATCACGAACTTCTGCAAAAACACGAGCAATTTTTTCAATATTGTCAACAACAACCTTATTTTCAGGAACCCTAGTACATTTGGCTGTGACTTCGCCCCATGTCAAAGGGATTGTGTCAATAATGCGCTCGTCAGAATAGACAATTTTCCCTGATGGCAACTTCATTGATAGCCCTGTCTTGCTACTTTGTGACCCACTGCTTGGCTGCGGTTGATCAGTACTTCCCTGATGCTTTTCTAAAATCTCAAGCAGCGATGATGCAGTGGTTGCTCCCAGTGTATCAGGATACTCTAGCCAATGTTCTTCTTTGTATTTTGCAAAAGCATCTAATGTTCCATTCTCTACAATACCGTCCACTTCTCCGGTATAGTATTTACTAACTTTTAGCAGATTCTGGATTGCTTGAACTACATCTTTATCAGCCGCTACCAGCTTTTTTTCTGCATGACTATTTGCAAAGTTTTTCAGTGCTTCAACGTTTATATCTGCCATTTTTCTCCTTCCGTAAATTTAAGATAAAAGTAACTGTACGAATTTAGTATTCCCGTTTGAAGCTAAAAAGCTCTAATTGTGGCAGATGTTGGGAAATACCATTATCACCATATTGGGGTTAAAGAGGCGCACAGTAAGGGTTTATTGCGTATTACATTGGTTAAAAAACATCTCCAAAAAATAAACTTTTTTGGCAGTCGAAGGGACATAATCGCTACAGATAAGCTGGGCTTAATTCATCCGCTTCTTAAACGTCCGCAAAAAATTGTACTGTTTTTAGTTAGACGAACTGATAGACCATTTTTTTATGCCCGATAAACCCGTTAATCGTCCCCAGATAAATATTCGGTTAGACAAAGACCCCTCGCTGTTAGACGAAATCAAAGCCTATGCCAGCGATCGCAATATTACGAAGAACGAATTTCTGATAGAGGCAATCAAGTCCGCGTTGGGAAAACCAACAACCACCATCTAGTAACTAAAGCAGGAAGAAGCATCTTTATCTTTGTTTAGGTTTAAGACAAGTTACAGGGGTGAATAAGGGACTATGGAGATTCACAGTTGGTGTTTGAGCAACCAGAAACACATTGCGATTGGCATCCACTACCCACCCCTGGGCTTCCACAATTTGAGTAGGGGGATTGACAGGATTGACCTTTTGTAAAAAATTCTTTCCAGTGTTTGTTTGCGACTCTGCTCTTTTGTTATGAGTATTGTCAGCCCGATTTTCATCCTTTGTCTCAAGCGTTATCCAATTAATTATTATCGCATCACCAATTAAAGGTTCGGTGGGACTGGGTGGTATTCCGCCACGCCCTGTGATGATGAGTAAAGGGAAACCAGAACACCCCTGATCGAGTACGAACCACGCTGTTCTATCTATAAACTTCCAAGGATTGTCAAATTGTAATAACGGATAGACTCTAAATATATTAGGTTTATTGATTTCTCGTCTGAAGCTAGAATTGGTACGAGCTTTCGCGTCTTCTAAATTAACTTCTTGAGCAAGGATAGAGATAGGCGTCAACGTACTATTCATCAAAATCGCTAACCCGAAAAACCAGCACCAGCAACCATTGATCTTGGACATTGTATTCTTCTACCTGAAGCTCTAGTTCCTGAACAATAGTTATTCTGTACCAGTTATCAGTAAATTAGATTACTAGAAATCAAAATAACCCTGCCTAGTGGTCAGTTGAAACGCATGAGTTTTACGCAAAACCTGTCATTTATTTACAAAAATACATGAATAAAAGCAGAATTCTGTCGGCTGGTATTTTGGTTTAAAATTACACCTGATTATTAAGGTTCAGGGTGAAATAATCGCCTTCAAATTGACAGCACCCAATGCCATCGCCATCCCTGTCAAAACCATGAGGGTCATTGCCAACAACTCTAAGGAATGCGGTAGGGGATTTCTCCACAGTCAAGGTCTGGCACACCTGGGGTAATGCAGAAATGTCCGGTTAATCAAGTTCATTTAGAGGAAAGGATGTTCAGTATTCTTCAAAACTCATGAACTTGGATCAGCATCAGATACGGCTGCGCCCATAAGTGGTTTGACTTCCTTGGTCTTGCATCCTTACACTCTCCTCGCAGCCCAATTACACGTTTATCCATGTTCGAACCATGAAAATTCATGCTCCCATTTATCTACAAATTTATGAGCGCTCAGAAACGGAGTGGTTTTTTCACGGAGGAAAGACATTTCACAATCCGCGAGGGATAAAAACGGATTTTGAGTCAATTTTGGCTATGCATGACCTGAATAAGATAAACGTGCTAGTGTCCATGTTCCGCATCAATGGTGGTAAAGCTGGTTATTATCTAGCTGATCTTGGCACGATGATGCCCATTTTGCAGATAAGATATCCCGGCTAAACCCCTAATTAACTCTGTACCTTCTAGAATCCTCACAGAAGAGGACAACCAAGGTTAATTATTAAAGGATAAAAACTATCTAAATCAGCAATCAGATAATTATTTTTTTTGATACTGGACTTTGATTTTGATATTAATTTTAAATTTCATTCTCTTTCTAGTTTGTATAGCTTGCTCGTATGGCTACGTTAAGAGCAGCCCCTATTGGTATTTAAAAATCATCATCTATTTTTACTCCACTAAAATTAGTAGTTGAAAGCGGTAATCCTTGTAATATATACTCTTGAACCATTTGAATACTTTTAAATCCTGGTTGCCACATTTCAAAAAGTTTAATGGCTAATTGTTGACGAATGTCTTCAGACAACTCTTTACCTAAAACTACATAACAAGGCGGCGCTCCATAGTCAGGAGGAATTATTGGCACAGTGGATAAGATTGGTATAATTGCATCTCCAAAAATTGGAAAGAAATCGCTATCTTTGTCGCAAAAAGCATAACTAGACAAGGTTCACTCCTTATATTAATTCAAAGTTTGATTAGATTAGAGTTTTTAAAAACAGTTTACCATCTTAGTTTCAGCCTTAGCGTACAAAAAACCCGGATTGGCACGGTGACGCCCATCCGGCATTTTTGGCATTGGGTAAATCATTGTCAGAATGCGCGGCTAAATATCGGGGGTTTTGCAAGAGGTACAAGCCTAAACCTAAACCAGATAAAAGCTATCACTGGGGAAGTAAATTGTTGCCTAAAGTTATTAAGCATAAAAGTAAAAAGACATCACCAGGGCAGATGCGATTACCTTGGGTGGAATGGGAATTTGAAGATTCACCAGTCCGTGACGTGGCTGAATAGTTTGTGGTGGCTAACTGTTATGACCCGAAGATAGCGATGCGGTTGTTTGACGGCGGTGCCAGGTATTGGAATTACTGAAATGCTTTTGTTTTCGTAGAAAGTGCTTTTGATAAGAAATATTTAGGGAAGGCTGGCACGTCTATATGTTACAGTCGGTAAGTCTTTGCATCCATTCTTCCATCCCGCTTATCTTCCATCCTCCACTCTCTTTACCCACCCTTTCCATTACTTGTTCTTTCACCCATTCTTTCAACATCACTCCATTCTTTATACTTCTCTTTTCTCTATTAACAATTATTCTATTAACATTAATATCCCCACTATTAACATTAATATCCCCAATTCTCATACCCCTCAATTCATCCCCAATTCTAAATTCATTAATATCCCCAATTCTTATACCCCTCAATTCATCCCCAATTCTAAATTCAACATTAATATCCCCAATTCTCATACCTTCTTCTCTATTCAAATTAATATCCCCACCTCCAAATTCTAATTTTTCCTCTATACTTATTTTTTTAATTTTACTTACTCCCATTCTTTCCCAAATAATTAACTTCACTACTTCCTTACTTATCTCTACTTCCAACTTCAAAAAACCTTCTACAATTACTTTCTCTAATCCCACTTCCAAATCCACAAAATACTGATTTCTAGAGAATCCCGCTTCACTCACTTTCACCAATAAACCACCTCGACCTCCATTCCCTTCTTTCCCTTCTTCTCTCTCCCTTTCCTCCAAACCATTCCTTTTCAACACCTCTTCCACTATCTCACTCAACCCTATCAATCTTCCCTTTCTCCAATTATTTACCTCACTTTCCAAAATAACATCCCAAATAACCAAACTTTTTGTGTGACTTCCTATTATCCCCATCACCATACCCAGGAAAGGGAAATACCAGTCATCTACTAGGCTATCTAGTTCATCGGACTTTAATAGGAATATAAGTCGCTTTATCTCATCTATTTTTTGCCTTTGAACGCTAAAGCCAAACTTTCCCTTGCTACCTATTACCCATAGCTTATCAATGGTACGCAAGTCTAATTTAGGAAAGTTGTTAATATTTATATTTTTATGTATCCGCAAAACTTGTAGCATTAATATTGCTGTTTCTTTATCGGCTTCTAAAAAGTTTTTGTTTTGAAGTAAATTTCTTAAATTAGTATAGTCTACCTTTACTTCTGATGCTTTCTCACCAGTTACAGGGATTTTATCTAATTGAGATGAAGTATTTTCTCTTAATTGTTGAAGTTCAGCTTCAAACGCTTTTTTATTCTCTTCCCAAAAATGCAACCTATGGGGCTTATCTTTCTGAATATACTGGTCATAAGCTAGCAACTCTCTTTCAAGTAGATCAGCAGTACCTGTATCTTTTGCTAATGACACTCTGAAGAAACGATTATTATTAGAAAAGTTTTTATCAATTAAAAGCTTAATAAAAAAATAATTTTTTTCCTCAATTTCATAGAATTCAACTTTAGTTTCAGAGAGAGCGAATAGTCTATGCTTGCGATAGTCAAAATGTTTCTCAAGTTTATCTTTATTGTCGCAATTAGACAACTTAGAAAAACTGGCATTGGGATCGACATCTTCTAAGTTAAACTTCAAATCGTCCTTCAAATAAACTGCTTTATATTGACCTTTATCGTCATCGCTCAATGAAATTATTGGAATAGCAGGCGATGGGTAGATTCTTGATGGGCAATCATAACCTATTAGCATATATCATTACCTTGTTTCTGTTTACTATTCTCATCCATTGAACAGGAATTACGCAGGTAACACATTTATCTAAAAACTGTCCTATGTAAAGCAATCCTTTAAAGCATTATCTCAAGAAATAAGTTTTGATATATTCTTTTGCAGGTATTTGAAGATGAGCATATATTAACTCTCGTGGAATTATAGCATTTTGTTCAGTATCGTAACCGTGTATGTGAGGATAATGACCGCTTTTTAAAGATTCATTAATTTTCTCACACATCTCATAAACTTGCTCTACATTTTCACGAGGACAGCCTATCCACATAATATACTCGTATATTTTATTATTAAGTGAAATTGGTTTTGATGTTTGACACTCTATGGCATTCTTCCTATGGTCTACTCCTTGCAAACGGGCCTTTAAAAACTTGAGTAATTGTTGCATAGGCTCCATGATTAACTCATGTTCTTTATTAAACTCTTGTACAGGTTGACTATTACCATAATTCTTATTAGTTTCGTAGAAAGAATAAACAATTTTAGAGGGTAATTGAAAATTTCCATCATTATCAACTTTATACTTATCCCAATTTTGCATCTCTTTACTATAACAATCCCCATACATATCTTCATGAGCTGCTCCAGTATCGTAAGGATAAAAGCAGGCCATTTTTTTGATTAATTCAGGTTTGAATACAAAAGCAATAGGTAGATATGTTGCTTCATTTTCATCTTTCTGTATCGGCTTAGAACCATAACGGTGAAAGACTCCACCATACGAAAAGTAAAGCAAATCACGTTCAAAAACTTTACAAAACTGTGGTTTTAAAGTAAAACTACCATCTATAATTTTTTGAAAAGACCCAACAGAAGTAAGATGAGCTATTGGTAAAGGAGGAAGTAATTTTGGATCTTGTATTTTACTCAAAACAAGGTTAAGGGTCTTCTCCAGTGGTACATTGCCACTTTTATCATTTAGTACTGTAGTGTCTAAATTTGTCATAGATGCTTCCTTTATGAATTAAGACAAAAATTATTTCTAATCACTATTAGATATTACTTGTAGATTTGTGTTCTTTCCGAAGTTCACCCCAAGTCGTATTAGTTTCATTAAGAATATTCTGATACCGTTGATACAGCTTGTCTAAATCTTCTCTACTAATATTTCCATTTTCACCAGTACTTAAATACTCTAGATTGTCTTTTAACTCATATAGTTCATTTAGAGTACCAGTGTATCTAATCCATAAACCTCTATAGTTAAAAAATGTGTCCCAAGCCGTCAACAAAGTTGTTATAGCACTGAAAGTAAAGGCTACATTTTGTAAAACCATTTTACTTGGTGTGCTGAGTCCATTTAGTCCTAATAAAATTGTTGTTAATGATGCTATAGAGAAAGATAATAATTTAATTCTGATTGCATTTTCTCTGTTCTCTTTACGACGTTCTCTAAAAGAACTAATCCTCTTATCTATTTTTTCTTTAATAAACTTTATTTTTCTGTTATTTTCATCATCTTTTTCAATACGAGTTACCTTTAGTTTTTGTTCTTTTGCACATTTTGCAATAAAATCTATAAGGTGTTTGTGATTAGAAAAGGTTAGATTTATGACTAAGCCTTCGCCAGAATCTAAGACTAGCTCATCAACTGTGCCATCATACTCTGTTGCCAAGTCTGAAATTTTAGTACCTAGCTCATCCGAATTTTGTATTGAATAGCTAACTTGCACATTAAACTTTTGAGATTGGTCTTGCATTGTCCTAATAGTAGTTTCCACGGCTGCTTGCTCAGGTAATGGATTCATGGCTCTGGCTCTGGAGTCTTGCCATACATCTCATGAATATAGATAAAAATTTACGCTGATTGGTACATACAACATGAGTATGTGGTTTTCCAGATAAAAAATCAATCGAGCCAACGTTTTAAGTTGCTTTGCTCTTTCTAACGCCAGAATTCACGCTTAATCGCAGAGGATACCATAGTATGAGTCTTTTGTCTGAATCAAAGCAATAGCCATAAAGATGCTCGACAGAATCTCTGTCTATCATCACCAAAGGCTTTTTTTAAGAAGGGTAATGAACATGGGTAGGTAGCCAGCCGCTCTTAAGAAGGAAGATAGAGAAAAGTTAACTACCACCAATCCTCGACTTAATCCTTCCGTCTCCTCACCAATACATCATTCATTCACAATCAAGTTATAGTCAATATAACCAAGCATCGCCCCTCTTTTGATCGCCTCATAACTGTTCTTGACGTGCCATTTACTGTACAAATCGCTGGCATAACGTTTGACTGTACTAACAGAGAGAAACATTTCTTTGGCAATCTGTTCAAAACCTAAACCCTGAGCCAGTAAACGCAGGACTTGTATTTGTCGTTCGGTGGGAGAATCAAGCAAGTTTTTGTCAGCAAAGCTAGGGTCAATATATCTATTTTTATCAAGGTTTTTTAACAGTTTTTTAGCCAGCTTCGGGTCAAGCAGGCATTCATCAAAGTAAGCTCTCTTGATGGCTAGTTCAATCAATTCTATATCAGCACTTTTGAGCATATAAGAATCAGCCCCATGACGAAAAGCTGACTTAATAAAGTCGGAATGAGTCTGATTAGTAAAAATCACCACTTTACTATTAGTTTTCCTTTTGATTGAGCTAGTCAGTTCTAAACCACTCATGTCGGGCAATAATAAATCAACTAACACAACATCAGGGTTCGTCTGTTCAATTAACTGAAACCCTAGCTTACCAGAAGTGGCATCACCAGTTACTTCTATATCTGGAGATTGTGAAATAGCACCTTTGATGCCTAAGAGAGTGAATGTTTCTGGTTCAACAATTACTATTCTCAGCATGATGTTGATAATCCTCTAATAATAAATGGCTGTTTATGAGGTTATTTATTATTGGTGTCTAGCGGACACGCTTAAGACACTTGGTGTCTGGGCGGTGTCTGGGGTAGTGTCTGCTGGTGTCTATGCTATACAAGGGTTTTGAGCTTTGGTGTCTGTGGTGTCCGGTGTCCAGTGTCCGCGAAAAATGGGCGTTTTTGGGGCTAGACACCAGACACTATTAGCAGTCAAATTTGATTAAGCTTGATAACACCCTCGCCTATCCAGTCCGCCAATCCTGCCCCCACAATTTCATACATCCAGCCCTTTATTTGCTCAACAGTGAATCTCTCACCGTTCACTTTAAAATTGCCCTTGAACTCTCTTACATCAGCTTCAATTCGTTCAGTTCTGGTGAGATATTCATACAGCTTTTGCGCCTGGGGTGATAGTTTATTAGGTTCATGTTGGGTGTCACCTGCTTTGTTACCAAGATTGAATTCCAGTTCATAAATGCGCTCTAAAGTAGCTTTATCGATGGGGGGATTGGGGTTAGATTCTGCTGGGAGAGCGTCGCTAAAGTCAGATATTTTCGCTGTCATTTTGGGCAGATTAACATCAAGCCATTCGTTGGAACTGTCGAGTTTTACCTTAGCTTTCCCCGTCGATGAGGGCTGTAGTGTAACTGGATCTACTTCTGCCAAACATTCAACTTGGAGCATTTTAGAAACAAGATTGTGTAATCCCTTAATGCCAAATAAACACGTCTGGGTGTTGTTGTGAGCTACGACAGTAATGGGCATCTCTTGTTTACGGCTTTTGGTCAGTGCCAGCTTGCCGAATTTGTCTAACAGTTCTGCATCTTTAATGAAATCGCCGTATGTGGTGGCCTCCTCACAAATTAGTGCGGTTGCTTTACCTTCTGCCCAAAGTTTTTGTCGCCATTGCGACTCACTCATTGAGGAATCATTGAAAGTTTTTAACCTCGATTCCAGTTCTTTTAAGTAATTGCGGATCTGCTGCTCTATCTCATCCCAGGAGTGATAACTTTCAACTCCTCGCCATTCACTACGGTTCGAGTCGGGGTCAAGGACAATCACACGGTAGCCGGCTTGTTTTTTGAGTTGGATTACATAACGGGCTAGCCAAGATTTACCACCGCCTTGGTTGCCCCAGACAAGAGCAGTTTGTTTGACTAAGTTTTGCACCCATGCCGTTTTATTGTCCTGTGGTGCAATCGCTTGGCTGTCTGCCCCAGTAACCTTATCGTTGGGGTCAATCGTCCCCTGTAAAGTCTGGCTACCTTGTAGATAGGGCGTTTTCATCTCACGAAGCTGCTTAATATAGTCCGCCTTCTGTTCTTCGGTCATCCCCGCCGTTTGCGCCTCAAAGATAGCCTCGGATGCCTCCATCTGCGTAACTTCTATCTCCGTGTGAGCGTAAATCTCAGCTTTTTGGATATCCACAGTGCGATCATTAGCGACTAGATCCAGGTCAGCTTGTAGTTGAACTTCTGCGATCGCAACGTCTCGGTAACTCTCTAGTAGCTCGGAACGTGCGGCCATCTCTGCTTTTGCAGCATCCCGCTTTTGGGCAATGTCTTCAAAAACTGCTCTCTGCTTCTCTTCCGATTGGCAGTGGCGAAGCATCCATCCAGCAAGCGCAAACCCCAGGAATCCCCCAAAACCCCAAAACGGTTTGTATGGGTTGGTCGCTTTCACCAGCCCATTAACCCCCATAGCTGGGTCACGCACTACTTGGCGCGGCATTCCTTCACTCTTCCACTGTGACCAATAAAATGGGGTCATCCTGAAAGGTCGTCCATTCTTGTCTGAGCAGGTCAATGTTTTCTGTGGGGTTTTCAGACAAAAGTAAATGCGCGAGCTGCTGGTTCCTTGCCAAGCCATCGCAGCCGAACTAATACCCACAGTTAAACTTAGCCCAATTGCAACAGCTTTCCGATCCATTGATAATCTACCAAACCACAGCATTAAACCCGACTGTTGTGATTCAGATAACTGTTTATGCTTGTCAGTTAAGTAATTCATTGTTTATCCTTTCCACATCCTCAGCCCAAAGAACAGCACCCGACTCAACATCATCAGCCCAAATAATTAGCCCACGGTCATCTAACTCATCAAGACTGACAGCGTTCACTTCTTCGACAAATGAATCTGGTAAAAAACGAAAAAGAAACCTAATAAAACTATTCATTTACTTTTCCTACCACCAAATAGAAAAATGATTAATATCGCTAGAAATATGCCCACTCCTGCACCATCCATCCAACTTGAAGATTCAGCAGTTTTTGGCTTATAAACCGACTCAATAGAAGTCTTAACTGTACTAGTAGAAGTTCTCGCTTCATTCCATTCACTAATCGGTTCATTGAGCGCACATAACAACGCTAATGAAGCACTGCAACCAGTCATTAAATTAGTGACAAAATTGTTAAAGCCTTCACCCGTTGCAGTGGCAGTAAAGTACAGGTGTGCAGTACCCACAGCTAAGAACATTCCAACTGGGTGAACTTGCAACAGGTGAAAAGTGAAAATAACTGCACTGTTTAAGCAACTGCCAGCGACAATCTCACAGGCATTACCAGCACGTCTAAATGTTCTACCCCGGTTGTTTTCTGGCAGTGGTGGTAACTGTTCGGGTTGTTGATGCTGCTTAGTTGATTGTGGTGTTTGTGCCAGCCCTTCATGCAAAAAAGGGCTGACGCTACGAGGATCTTCATTTCGTTTCCTTACTAGCATCAGCCTTACCTAATTAATTGATTATCTATCGCCTAACTTCTGCCACAAGTTACCCAACATTGCACCCCAACCGCGAACTGTTCCTGTTGCAGAAACACTTGATGCTGGTGCAGAAGTTTGGCTAGTAACTGGTATCACTTCTTGGGGGGCAAGATTAGGCTCTAATGCTCTTGAGCCAAACCTTGCACGGGCTAAAAGTTGTTGTCGTTTCTCTCTTAATCCCGTAGTAATTGCTTGCCTTTCAGCTTGCACAGTTTGCTTATTTTCTATGCTGCTTATTTTATTTTCATGTCTCCACAATTCAGCTTGTAAATCATGGTGTAATTGGGCGGCAACTTCGGTTAATGCGTGTTTACGCTTTTGGTCAATTCGCAACAAATCGGCTCTATCTTGGGCATCTATTTTACTCATATCGCTGTCAAATTCAGCGTTAAGTTTACGAATTTTGGCGATAGCACCCGCAACGTGAGAGCCGTATTGTTTACGAAGTTCAGTCCAAGTTACTTGTCCTTTGGTCAGCTTCTCCATCGCCTCAAAGACGACCTTGGCATTGTCCAGAAATGGCTCTAATCTGTCAGATAATTCTTGGGCATTATTCGCATAATCCGCAAACTGTTCGAGCTTATTTATATCAGAGAGATAGCCCAGAATATCAGACTCAAATCCTCCCCAGCCAAGCGCTTTCTCATCAATATGGCTTGCATGACCAACTACCGGATTACGTATTGCAAAGTCCATTGCTGACACTCCTAATAAGGTATGTTGTCGTAGTCGATATCGCTCGACTCTTGGGGCAATTTATCCCAGTAACCCATCTCTTCAAATCGGTTATAAATTCTCGTTGCTAATTGCCTTACAGGGTCATTAAAATCATCAGAAATTAAATCAAATCTGTTCTCACCAAATGCCAAAGTATTTGCAATATCCGGGTCAATACCATTACCTAAGAATTGACCAAATGCAGCAGAGTATGGATGGTCATCGATGGTTGAATGAGTTGCTAGAAATTCCGTTCCGGTGAAAGGTGGGTAATTTTCACTTTCATCTGGCGGCGTGTCAAGTGCCTCAATATCAGCCTCAATCATTGATGCCCATTGTTCAGGATTTTCCGCTTTGAATTGCTCTAATCTCAGGGCGCGGTCAGTCAGAGGTGATTTGCCCCAATCGTTGGGATTTTTGTAGTGAAGTGTCATTTGTTAGAATCCTTAATGTCTGATGTGTACTCACGATGCACAGATGGGCGATCGCCAAGCTTGCCGGCAGATGCGATCGCTTCATCATCAGTTCTCACAAAACTCAACAAGTTCAAAAACCTCCCGAAGTACTTGGTTTTGGCTTAATTCTTTGCGTCTACCCTTGGAGTCGTTAAAAATGAAAGGGGCATTGATTCGACAATTAGACCGATGGCTGTAGCGCAGTTGTTGACCACGGAATTCATACAAGTGGTTACGTTGTAGGGCTGTCGTTTCTAACATTTGCTCCCTCAAACCTGCGAATAGAACTCGATATTTAGGATTGCTTCGTGAATCTCCATCAAGGCTTGAACGGCATCACCTATTTTTAGGTCATTCGATGTACTGAACCGCTCGGAGGCTTCGATTTGCTTGTAATTGGGAGATGCTTGCACAAACCTAAGAATCTGTTCGCAACCGAGGATGATGGTCATGATTTCGGTTGTTGTTAGGCTTGGTTGTGTCTTTTGGGTGTCTTGGTCGCTCATGACTTCCTTCCTTTTCTTTGGGTTTTCATCGGTGTGGGTTGGGGTTCTGGCTGATTACTTGGGGATTGTGGCTGGTTCGGCTTTTGAAGTACATAGCTGATGGCCCCTGCACCACCCACAGATGCGGCAATGGTGAACATATTGTTTCTGCCAAGCTGCTGCACTCCGAAATAGCCAAAAGCGATCGCTGCTGCTGTTGCACCAATGCCTAAAACCGTGTTTCTGAATGTGGATTTGGTCATGCTGCTCCCTTGAAATTAGTGACCATTGCGCTAAGTGCCGATTTATTGGGCTGTGTAGATTGTGCTGTTTCGGGTTTGGGCGTTGTTTGCACATTGCCATGTTGAAAAATCAGTTTCTCTACACCTGCTGATAATGCTTGTGTCGGTGCATCTTGGGGTAAATCAAAAATCTTGCACAATTCAATTACTGCTAAGTAGGAGATGGTTATACGCCGAGATTCGTAATTCATTAATTAAGCTCCAATTGATATTTGAGTTAATAGCTTCAACCCCAAGGCATTGATGAATTGGGGATTATTCAAGACCACAAAGCCTAAACCGGCTAAGTTTTGATCCACCACTGGTAGAGAAACACCCCCACCCCAGGCGACAAGGTATTTAGCGCGGTCTAGATAATTGCCAGCAGTCACAAAGTTGGCGAATTTCTCAATCCTGTTACTCCACCACTGATCTAGACATTGGCTGTACTCGGTTTCAAACTTCTTGCCTGTCAGGTGGTTGCCTCCATAAGTGAAAGTGCCTTCAATAATCCCTTGGTTCACCAAGCTGGGCGAGTGCTTCACATCCTTGGATAGCAGACTTACTCGGTCGTTTCGCTTGTCGAGAGCTTCTGCAATCATGCTGTGCAGTTCACCCGCTCCACCTTCAATCAGGTGGCGGTCTATGACTGCACCGCTACCGTTAAACACGGTAATCAACCAAGTGGATGAACCGATATCGAGTGCGATCGCTAATTCTGAGGGGTCAAGTACTAGGGATGCTTCACCAAATAAGCAGTGGGCAATGCTTCCAAAACCTTCGGGGTAAATGCCTGTGACTATGATTTCAACTGTCTTGCTGACAATGGAACGAGTTACAGGGTGCAAATGTTCAAAGGTGTGAGTTCCTTCAACTCTGCGTTTAATCTCTTGGCCCCAGCGTTCGGGGTTATGGTTGCTCAAACTAATCGAAAGCTTGAACCCATCGGGAATATTCAGAACTGCTAAGTCTGCAAGGATGCTTTCTAGTGCCAGTTCTGCTTTTTTCGCCTTATCCTCGTGTAACAGGGTGTGGTCACTTTGCGCTAGAGCCGCACTGCCCCAAAAGAATTGAACGTCTTTTAAGTCCAGGCGCGTTCCTTCTACATATCGAAGCCATGCCCCATCTTTTGAGATGGTTTCGTGGTGCATGATGTTGCGGTTGCGAACAAGTGAGTATGCGGCTGGCATCATGATCGAAAAATCACCGATGATTGCCTTGCCATACCCTGCTCCTGAGTCTTTTCCGGCGATCAGGTCAGTTAGCCCGGATTTGGCTAACAACTCCGCTTGGACGAGCCAGTTTTTGGCATTGGTGTATGTGGTTGTCATGGTTCTGTTGTTTGTTAAAGTCTTGTTTTTTCTGGCTTGGCGTTGATTTTTAGGCAAATCACGATAAATCCAAATATCCAGTTTGGGGCTTGCCATCACTTCGCTTTCCGGCTTCTATCACCTCTGTTCTGCGTCGTTTTTTGGCTTGCTAATGTTATGTTAACGCAATATTGTGCTGTTGCAACAGCGTGTTAAATGATGTTTTGTTATTGCAACAGTAAAATGAAGCAATAAATCTTATGAGTAATGGCATGGGGAGACGTAATAATCCAGACTATTCACAAATAACCGCTTTAATATCAAAAGATATAGCTAAAAAGTTTCGCCTCTACTGCACGGATCAGGAAATTCAGATTACAGACGCGGTTGAAGAAGCAATTAAAGAGTATCTGAGTAAAAGAGGTGTCTCACTAACTTGATGTTGCAACATTGCGCTAAAATCGCTGTGAAGCTGAAAAGCGATCGCAGAACATAAACAGACTAATCAAAACAAACCAGTATGACGATGACTATATAAAACGTTTGATACTGCCTGCACTGGATAAAGAGTCTAACAAATGGCTATTAGTTCAGAAATGCAGTGTCAAGCATTAGTATCAGTACAGCCCGTATTAATTTCACATCATTAATTTTGATGCTGCCAATGTTAGCCGTGAAAGACCCACAAAGCGATTTTCAACTCCCCCTGCATAACGAAGCAGCATTAAAGTGGATTAGGGAGACGAAAAATTACTACTCCACTGTTGCTCTAGCAGTTGGTGGTACTGCGCTGGTATCTGGCAGCTTCATTAATCCGGCTGCCTGGGCTGCTTTTGCATTGGCTTACAAACCGTTGGTGATCATTCAAAAACTTGCACGGTTGGAAAAATTAACCGACCTACTTTTACAAGAGTTTAAAAGCCAGGGGATAGAAATCTTTCCATTTCCGGGAGGAGAGAAAAACCCTATTGACTTGTTTATTAGATTTCCACGAACAACTCACCTGTTTATCTCCATTCGTTCGATAGGAGATAGGGAGGTAGTCTACAACGAAGCCAGGGAAGCTTTACAACTCAGAAAGAAGGATAAGAATGGTTTGACAACCTGGAAACCTTGTCCACTACTTGAGTTGGCTGATTACGAAAAGTGGCTTAACAAAAACAGAGACTTGTTCGCAATGTCTTCTCGTGAAGCTACAAAAACGCCAACAGCAAAAGTTTTAGCCCTATGGCCTCCTACTAGAGCGGCTTCAAATCTCAATGAACATTTATATTCGTCCGTGGGAAGTATGAGAATTCTGGCTCTTAGGAGAAAAGGTACTATGTTTGTGATTCAAGAGGGGGAAGTAATCGAGTTTGTTAGGGCTTGGTTAGCCCAATACAAATAGGCTAAAAGTTGAAAACCCCTTCGTCCAGTGTGGACAACGGGGCTTTCAAAATTAATTCCATTGGAATTGGGGATTGGGTTTCGCAGCCTAATTAGTATCCCTAATAGTAATTTTATCTTACACGATCAGGTGTAAAGCCAATGTAATACTGGCTCACCAGATGTAAAGAGTGTTTCAAGAATTTTAGCAAATTAGATTTTTGAACGTTTGTACTAGAAAATTACTGCCACGGGATAGCTCCAATTCCTCCACTACATACACATACTGGAGGATTTGTAAAGTGTCAAAAAAACAGCTATTTCAGACTGATACTACCAGCAAGCTGCTATTCGCAACTATTGCTAACGCTTGCCCCCACTGCGGTAAACCAGACTGGTGCTATTCAATCTTGTCTTTTACAGTCTGGAACAGCGATCGCAAGCGATCCTATGCACTGGGTCAACTTAAACAATCGCCAACTTATGTATTAAGCAATTGTCAAAAATTAAATAATGTTCAAGGAGGTATCGCGTAATGGTTGCACAATTCCCCAATCAACAGGCGTTCGCCTCCTTCGACATCCGAAATTTTGTAGACCAGCTAGAACCAGCCAAAGTTAAAAATAAGTTTATTTGTCCAGTTTGTGGCGGGAATGACTTATCTATTGTCCCAGAAACCGGGAAGTACAGATGCTTCAATAATTGTGAGTGTAAGGACATCAGAGAGGCGATTAAACCCTGGGCTGAAGTGGTGGCAGAAAGGGCAGGGGCTAATTACACTCCATCCCTAAACCGTTTGGCTGCGAAGCCCAAGAGAATCTTGCCCAAAAGTGCGCCAATTCCAGATGGTGAATTAGCACTGGTGATGTTGACCCAAGCGGCGACTGACATACCCCAAACTCAAAACATAACTTGCAAGCTCCCAAAGGGAATACCAGGGAACGCAACACAAACAATCTATCCTTACTCACAAAGCCAATGGGTAATTCGCTATGAATGGGCGGATTACATCAAAGAGAAGGGAAAAGATAAATCCTTCCGCCAATGGCACAGGCTTCCAGATGGCACTCCAGAGATGAGAAAAGGGGATAAACCCTGGAAAGCTTACCGCATTGATGAAGCGATCGCTGCTAGTAAATCTGTACAAGGAACCCCGGCACTACTCCAACACGAAGGGGAGGGGTGCGTAGAAGTTGGTCGAGAGCATGGGCTTGCTGGGTTCACTTTCCAAGGTAGTGCCTGGGACAAAAAATCAATCCTGCCAGAATACCAACTCATCAAGGATTCAGGCATAGGATTAATCGTTTTTCTGCATGACCCCGATGACACTGGGCTAAAGAAACTCCAGACCTGCCAGGACTGTGCAGCCGAGGTTGGGATTGGATTTATTGGAATTAACCCTCACGACATCTGCCCCGATTTACCATATAAATCAAGTGACATCAAAGAAATCTTGGGGCAGATGGAAGTACCAGAGTTTATCCGCAGGTTAGAGCAGGAGATCCACGCGGCAGTAGCGCAGCGATCGCAACAAGCAGAGGTAGATGTCGTTGATGATGATGCCCAAAATCCGGTTGTAGCCTTTACCCAGCAAGCTTTTCAAGCTCTCTACGGCGATAAGAACTGGATTTGTGCTGCTGATAAGCTTTACTTCCACACTGGCAACCACTATAAACACTCTCCAGATTCCGCAGAGCGCAAAAGAATTTATGACTTTTGCAATTCCTTTGTGGTCGAGAACGAACAGGGTAAAAAGTCTTGTCCCTATGCTTCACCTAGTTCAGTCAAGAAGGTTTTGGAATGGGTAAAAATGGGGACAGAAATTGACCCGGAACTAATCAATCCTCCTGGTGTAAATTGCACTAATGGGATAGTCAGGGTTAAGTGGGAAGGCAGAGATTTTACAGTAAGACTAGACCCGCATACACCCCAGGACTACTTTATTTATGAACCATTAATTGAATATGACCCTAATGCTGACGATACATATTGTGAGCAACTTTTAGCTTGTTTAGACAAGCCACAGCAAGAAATATTTCTAAGAAATATTGCTGCATCCCTCGACCTTGAAACTGTTAGGAAATTTAGAGGCAGAGAGGTAAAAGCAATGTTTGCAATTGGTCTTGGTTCTAATGGTAAAGATGCTCTGCGCGAATGTGTATCAACCATTTATGGAAAAAACGGATTAACTTCTGTTTCTTTGGGTGACTTTCAATCTTATGACGAAGGCAGAAAATTCGGACTAGCCCCACTTATATATAGTCGAGTTAACTGGGCTTCTGAAAACCCACAAACATCTAGGATTGATAGACTTCAAAGTTTAAAATTATTTGTCACTGGAGATACATTACATTGCGAACAAAAAGGGAAAGACCATATAGAATTTTCTTCTAACGCAATAGGTATTTTCAACTTAAACGAGACTCCCGCATTTCAAGGCGTAATACAAGCAATCAAAGATAGGATTGCAATTCTAGAATTCAAGAAAACCTTTGTAGATAATCCTGATCCAAATAATCTAAATGAGATAAAAGGCGACCCCAGATTTCGCTATGACCAAGATTTTATTAGAACGCATGTTGCCCCCGCATTCCTAAATAGAATGCTAAAAGCTCTCAGCAACCTTGTAGAGTCAGGTATCGATTATGAATGCACAACCGACGCTTTCCACAACCTTCAGAGAGAGAATAATCATCTTTTTGACTTCATCTTAAGCGCAAATATAGGTTATGTGCCTGATGGGGAAATTACCGCACGGGCTTTATGGTCAATGCTGGAACAGCACTATATCGATAATGGAACGCTGACCATAGATGAGGGCAACCGCAGAACGTGGATCGACCAAGTTCGCCCCAGCGATAAAAACGTGAAGGGCATCAACCAAATCATCCCCCGCATCTCCCAACTGTTTCCGAAAGCGGTCAAGGGAACTAAGTACTGTGACATTGCTAAAAGAAACATTCCAGTACTGAAAGGCATCGGCATTTTGTCAGTTCCCCGCACCACTTTAGACGAAACCCGCACCACTTCCGCACCACTTGCCGCACCAGAAACCTCGCAAAATCAGGACTTCCGCACCACCCGCACCACTTTTTCAGATTCTCAGGAAAATAACATTGAAGAGTCAGAGGTGAA
The DNA here is from genome assembly GCF_051172895.1 of Nostoc sp. CALU 1950. Lineage (NCBI taxonomy): Bacteria > Bacillati > Cyanobacteriota > Cyanophyceae > Nostocales > Nostocaceae > Nostoc > Nostoc sp. CALU 1950. The sequence goes on from NZ_JBDNJQ010000151.1 coordinate 20,033, forward strand.
AATTGAATTGCTTTCTCCTCCAGTGAAAAAAGAAGAATATGCCACCTCAACTGGTGCGGGTGATGCGGAACCCTTGCTAGATATGGAAAACTGCTGCGGTGAGTCCTGCGTCAGTGGTGCGGATCAACTAGAAAGTGGTGCGGAACCCTTACCTGACTTGGAAAACTCATGCGTCACTGGTGCGGATCAGCTAGAAAGTGGTGCGGGTGAATCCGAGTCGGTGCGATCTGACGAAGATTCCAAGGTTTTAGCCTCAGAAGCGATCGCTTGTATCTTGGAATCCCCTAATCCAAGTTGGGAGGTAATTAAGGATATTTTGGGTGAAATGGAAATCGCTTCTTATTTAGAACTGCACGGATTTTTAACCTTGGGTGAATTCGCGCAACTTGAGATGCTAGTACCAGCCGCCGAGAGGGAGGTTCACTTTGGCTCATAAAAATGGGTGGTCACTGCCACCCGTTAGCTTACTGTTTTATAAAAAAACTACTTAAGGGTATCCGCCGTTCGCTATATTTACCCCAACAAACGGAATTGTTTGTTGGGAACTCGGTTGAAGTGCGATCGCTTAGTTGTAGCGACCTGCAATTATAAATGCCCAAACCTGCAATCAAGACTTTTTCAAACCAGGATTATTTGCAACTATAATTTCAGTTGAGCCAGGATTAACTGCAACTGAGCCAGGATTAAATGCAACCAGCCTGCAATCATCCGTTTCGACCAGG
>NZ_JBDNJQ010000065.1:0-42153 GCF_051172895.1 Nostoc sp. CALU 1950
ACCTTTATCTTGGGGTTTCCCCTTCTTTTTTGCTACCCCATCTCACATAAGGCGTTCAGTTGTTACTCTGCCTAAAACAGCTTTTGAAGCGCCTTGATAACACCATGTAGCTTCTAATAATTTGGCAGCAGTGTTAACAGCTACCTCATCACCGGAAGCCACAATTACACCATTACAGCCATCCCATTCACCGTTAAGCATTAGGGCAATTTCACTAGCGGCAGCAGTTGAGTCAAATAGTAAAACAGATTCTTTGTGCGGTTTTAACCAGTTATTCCAAACAATCGAGATAATATTTTTCATTTCTATAAGTTTTGGCACTTTCAGACGATTACGGCTCTAACTTCCAGATATTAATCAACTCTGCTAGTCACCAGCACAAAAAACTGGGCTTCGTTTTTTGTGCGCTATGAAAGTGACAGAGCGCTGCACAAAGACCTACAACACGCTTTGTAGCCTATGTACACCCCCCAGTCACTTTCATATTTACAATCAGCTTAAGTACAAATGTCTGCAAGAACTAAGTTCTAAACAGCTGAATCGGAGCGTTCTATTTGCTGCCGAATGGTATCAATAGAAGCATTAATGCCAGCCAGTTTGGACTCTAAATCATCTCGTATCCAAATCAAGAATTTTAATTTCCGCTCTAAGCTAGCTTTGTGCGAAATGGGTTCGCTTCCATAACAAGGATTACCCCAAAAAGGAAACATAGTTTACCTCTGTATTTAGCTTTTGTAACAGTGCAATATATTGCACCACTACATTCTCACTAATAGCAATCAGACTGGTGTGTGTAACAACCGCCCATTATTGGACGTGCTTAACGAACGCTTGCTAAAAGTTGTCTCTTGGATTGGCAGAGGTATTTGACCATTACGATAAGAAGACTTGATTTTGGATGATTTTCCATGATAATCTACGTGTGCCTCTTAAAATACTGTTTCTCGATAGTTTTATCGCATTTTAAATAGCATATTGTCTTTGATGAAAGCACTCCACTTGAAAAAACTCTTGAAACCTACGCAGAATTGATTCGTCAAGGAAAAGTACGTGCGATTGGTGCTTCAAATTATAGTGCAGAGCGTTTGCGGAGGGCATTAGAAATTAGCCGTCAACATGGCTATCCTCGCTACGAAAGCCTTCAGCCCCGTTATAACTTGTATGACCGAGATGGTTATGAGCAGGATTTACAACAAATTTGCCAAGAACACTCAATTGGTGTGATTAGCTATTCCTCTTTGTGCAGTGGCTTTCTCTCTGGTAAATATCGCTCAGAAAAAGATTTGTCTATTAGTCTGCGTGGTAGTTCTGTAAAAAGATATTTAAACCCTCGTGGTTTACGAATTCTAGAGGCAATTGACCAAGTGGCAAAGACTTATAATTCTACTCCCACCCAAGTTTCTCTAGCGTGGCTCATTGCTAATCCTACCATTACCGCTCCTATTGTTAGTGCAACAAATGTTGAGCAACTCAACGATATCATCAAAGCTGTCAATATAAATCTCGACCAAGATGCTATTGACCTTCTCAATCAAGCCAGTTCCTCAAACAACTAGTACGGCTACCTTGTCAGTCAACAGTTAACAGTTATTCTCCCTATCCCCCCATATAAAGAGCTTTCCTCTTTGAAAAAGGGCGGCAGATTCCGATGCTTGGCTTGGGCGAAGGGGGGGGTGAGGGCGATCGATCGCTTTTGGGTTTCCTCTAAGAACGGGGTGCGATGGCGTACCCGCCATGAACCGTTGGCATCGCATCGGAGATACTGGTACGTTGTGGATAATTGAAGTATCACCTGTTGTATGTTCAGATGAGAGTCTGTAACTATGGAATGGATATCAGATGTTCGATTCAACTATAACCCAACCAAACGAACGCCACGCTCTTGTCATTGGAGGAAGTATCGCTGGACTGCTAGCAGCGCAAGTGCTGACTAAATACTTTAACCGGGTAACAATTATCGAACGCGATCATTTGAGCGCTCAACCAGAACAGCGTCCTGGTGTACCCCAAGCTCATCATTTCCACATCTTACTCAAACGGGGTTTGGATATCTTAGAACAGCTTTTTCCAGGTATCCAAACTGAATTAGCGGCATCCGGCGCAGTCGCCATTAACGCTAGCGCTGGTTGCCTGTGGTATGGCTTAGGAGGATGGACACCCCGCTTTAGTTCCGATTTGAATATCTACAGTTTAAGTCGGAATTTGCTGGAATGGATTATCCGCCGTCGATTAGCTGCTAATAACCGTGTTGTATTTGTACAAGCAGCAATTGTTACTGGATTGCTATGGAACCCCAACAAAACTCAGGTCACGGGTGTGCAGGTACGCCGAAAATTTGATGAGAGGCAAGATACCTCCCATAGACAAACAGATTTCACTGCTGATTTAGTAGTAGATGCTAGCGGACGTAATTCTCTCGCTCCTCGGTGGTTAGAAGCAATGGGTTATACACCACCCAAAGAAACTGTGATTAATTCCTTTTTGGGCTACGCTAGTCGCTTATATCAACTTCCAGAAAACTTTCAGGCTGATTGGCAAGGTGTATTGGTAACGGCAAAAGCGCCCGGTACACGCAGTGGTGTGATGTTTGCGGTCGAAGGAAATCGTTGGATAGTTACACTTGCTGGAATTGGTCGAGATTATCCACCAACTAACGAAGTTGGCTTTTTAGATTTTGCTCGAAGCTTACGCAATCCAATTATCTACGAAGCAATTAAAGATGCTCAAGCCATTTCGCCCGTGAGAGCCTATCACCGCACGGAAAATAGGTGGCTTCACTATGAAAAACTGTCGAGATTGCCATCAGGGTTTGTGGTAATAGGTGATGCTGTTTGTGCTTTCAATCCCGTCTATGGACAAGGCATGACCACTGCGGCTTTAGGTGCATTGACGTTAGATGAGTCTTTGAGTAAGCAATTATCTCGCCATGCTGACGGAAATTTAGTCGGGCTATCCCAAAGCTTTCAAAAGCAACTTAGCAAAAGAATTACAGTTCCCTGGTTGATGGCAACAGGTGAAGATTTTCGCTGGCATACTACTGTGGGCGGACGACCCAATTGGATGACGCAACTCATGCAGTACTATCTAGATCAAGTGTTGCTGCTGGCTGCTGAAAGCCCTGACATCCACAAGCTTTTCTTAGAAGTGATGCACCTACTCAAACCCCCCAGTGTATTTTTACATCTCAGTGTTTTAAGGCAGGTGTTACAGCGAATCATCAAGAAGAGCGATCAAAACTGGAATAGAAGTGGGGACAACCTGTTGGTAGATCAGTGATTTTCTGATTGCTTACCGAATGAACCGTCAGCGATCGCTTTAAATAAATTCCACTTCATCTTAAACTACTTTGTTAAATAAGGCGAAACAATGTACATGAAAATTATATATGAGGAAATTATAGAAAAACTATGTCAATTTTCTTGACTGCGATACCTGCGGTGGGCTACGCCTACGCTCATCATAACCTACATATAAAGTTTCCTCTCTTGATTGGAGAGAGTGATCGCGTTGGTGGTTTTCATGTTCTCGAATGGTGTTATGCGCTTGATGTATGATCCAATGTCTGCTGTAGAAAAATAAGGCATTATCCAGGTAGGTAATATATAATAATTAAACTAATTTAAATATACTGGCAATCACAGCGATAGATTTAATCCAATGGAACCATTAAATCAAAAGTCCAGATACCAAGAATGGAAGAGATTAAGAGAAGCTGGGCATGACTATAGAACAGCTTATACTCTATCTTCAGATAATCCTTTAGCTACTCATAATAGATTGAAGAAGTTAAGGGAAGATATTTTAAACTATATTAATAGCGGTAAAAAAGATAAATCTTCACCCATACATCAAAAACTTAAAAGGCATCAAGAGAGTAATAGTAAATATCTGCAAGAAAATAGTGAATCAATGAATGATATTCCAGAAGAATGCCAAAATCCTTATTTTATATTTGGTATGGATTTAACAAACTTATTATCAGATTAACAATAGGTTTAAATTGTTTCTATAATTGAGTTTTATAACTTGGTAGATTTTTTTAAAATCGGATAAGCGATAATATAACGGCCGCTGGAAGTGATTGCTTTAATTTCTGACAACTTCTTAAGTATGGAAGAGCAATGAGCGATCGCTTGGTTTCCTCTAAGAATTGGGTGGGGCGATCGCTTTCCTTGCTTGAATGAAGGATAAACACAATCAAATTACTGCTACTTTACCTAATGCTGTCTCAAAACGGTTGGTAAATTCTGAGGAGCGATGCCTACGGCGGGCTACGCCTACGCAAGTCATAATCAACTGCTCAATCGCCCTGTTAAGCTACGCGGATCGCCCCATCCCACCCCTACAGCTGCTCCATCTTAATCCCCGCTACTTCCAACATGACCGTAGTAATCGGCACGAGTCGCCCCACAGTGGTGTAATAGCTATTCCCCACTGGCGTTGTAGTCGAGCGTTCCCGAAACCGCTTCATGGTGATGTGAAACCACTCCCGCGTTTTGGGCATTGGTAGCCTGTACAGTTGGCGGGTGTTGACGAAATAGTAAAACAGCCAATCTGCCTCAGTGTACATGAAGCAGCCGGGGGTTCCTTTCTCTAGGTTGCTGTGTGTCTCGAAGAACAAGTTACGAGTTTTATTCCATCTGTCGCCCTTAATCTCAATTAAGATTTCACCCGTCTGCGTTGTCCAAATGAGGTCAATATCGCGGCGCTGGTAGTCTGGTTCATCCTCAACATTAACAACGCTAATAGTTTCTGGTTTAGAGCGCAGCCACGCTTCAATGTCAGTAGCAGCCAGCTTTGCTACTTCTAGAGCGTTGTGCATGGTGTAGGTCATGGCTGTATCTCCTGTACCAGCAAGGCATATTAGTTTATTATTTCACTATTAAGGGTAATTTTACTTTTTAAAACTTAGTTATTTGAGTATTGAAGCTATGAAATCAAATGAGGTTTATGAAATTTTAATTAAGACTCTGGAAGTAGACCAAAGTAGAATTAGCAATCTTGATTCTACTCAATTTACCATTAAAGGTTGGTCTATTACTTTAGTATCTCTGCTTGTTGGTTTGACATTTCAATACAAAAACAAAGCATTTTTATATATTGGAATAGTTGCCATTATACTTTTTGTAATCCTTGATTACTTGTATAGAAGAGTTCAACTCAATCATGTTGAACGCTCTACCAACATCCTAGAATATATACAAAATACATATCTAGAAAATAGTCAAAACATTAATATTCAAATACCATTTGGTAAATATAGAAAAAATTTTATTAAAGATAATTCAATAATTTTTTTGTTTCATGGGTTTGTAATATTGATGTTAATTATTCTAATTTTCATACCTATGCAGTAAACAAAAGCCATTTGAGTGTCATGGTAATTGCGATGGCGTACCCGCCCACCTTCGGCATCGCCCCATCGCACCCATCTAATGAGAGTGAAAAGTAGCCTGGATATCTTGCAAATTACCCTATTTACCAGTACAAAGCCCGTAGGCTTACTTAAAATCATTTGGTCAACTCAATGAATAAAATCTTGTTCCTTTGTACAGGCAACTACTACCGCAGCCGCTTTGCTGAACATCTATTTAATTGGTTGGCTACTAAGCAGGGGTTAGATTGGCAGGCTGATTCACGAGGTTTGGCACTTGAGAGGGGTGTAAACAATGTGGGGGCGATTTCTCGGTATGCGCTTGAGGCTTTAGCAGTGCGCTTGGTGAACCTACCAGATGATGAACGGTTGCCACTGCCAGCAAGTGAGCCAGATTTTCAATCAGCTACTAAAATTATTGCCCTAGATGAATTTGAACACCGACCACTAATGAACGAGCGTTTTCCCCAATGGGCGGACATGATTGAATATTGGCTTGTTCACGATATAGATAAAACTTCTGCCCCAGAAGCTCTTGGACAAATTGAGAAAAACCTACTGCAACTGGTAGAACAATTAACACAAAGTTACTAGCGGGAGCGTTCGCCCCCAGAAAATTCAAGCGAGGAAGATACCATCGCACAAGAGTATCTGCTTTCAACTGGAGCTTAATTCTTCCAGTAGATGAAAAAAATCATTAAAAATACATATACTGCGATTATCAAGCAATGAATTGATTAGCTCCTAGTTTTAGACCTACTAGGAGCTTTTTTATTTATTATCCATCTCAGTTAGGGGGGTATATCACCAGAAGTAACAGCATTCATCCTCAAGGTTATTAATAATTGGTTCTGTTGATAGATTGAATGTCAATGTTTGGATTGGTATTGTGTATTTGTTGGTAAAAAACGTTTATAAAATTAAAACAATGAATATTCTTGCTTGGATTGTTTTAGGTCTAATTGCTGGTGCTATTGCAAAGGCTATCTACCCCGGTCATCAAGGTGGCGGAATTCTCGGAACAATCTTATTAGGAATTATTGGTGCTTTTGTTGGTGGTAGTTTGGGTGTATTCTTCAGTACAGGAACCTTGACATTAGCCGCCCCCACACTCAGCATTCCTGGTATTGCAGTAGCGGTTCTTGGCGCAATTGTCGCTGTTTTCTTGTGGAACTTGCTAAATCGTCGCAGTGCTGTGTAATCAATGAAATTAGAATTAATTAATAGTAAAAATCAGGGAACTCATTTCACTATATTTTTTCCCTGAATTGAAATTATTTGAATAGCGCCTGCCTGTATTTAGGTGGGCGCTATTGTTTTGTTAGAGTGCGATGCCGTTTAAGCATTCGCGTAAGCGCGTCTCGTAAAGAGGAAAGCGCAGCTTAACAAAGTTATTACCTAGAATTCAAGCAAGAAAATCTCAAAAGGAGCGATAATACCTTGGAAGGTGCATTAGCCTACGGCATAACACACCCTACGAAAGTTACTTAATTTCAAGTTGACAGAGTACTAGCTACTTCATACATCTGCTTATGTTTGGCTAAAAGCTCTTGATATTTATTATTTGTCTTTGCTTGTACCCACTTCGCTTTAAATATTGCTGCTGACTCGGCTTTAACTGGGTCTACTTCATAGGGAAGAATCTCTTTTTTGGAATCTGAAGTTTCCGAATTTTCTTTATACTTCCTGCCGCTTTTATGATTAGCATAACGGCGAGAGCGAGTATAACCCATTTGGATAAACTTTCGTGCCATATCTGCGCCAACAAAATCATCTTGTTCTAGATACACAAGAAACATATAGTAGATTTTTTCACTTGACTCTTTAGCAATATCAGGAGTTTTGAAGCGCCAGTAAGGAAGAATTTCTGATTTGTATGGTTCTACCAAAAGTACACCCTGCTCACCCTTGCCAACACGATAGAGTTCAGGATGTTGGCGAAAATCAATATTTTTAAAGTCTAAAGAATAATCAAAAGCCATGAGAGAGAGAGAGAGAGAGAGAGAGAGATTTTTATTAGGAATAGTAAACTTTCAAAAAAAGTTCAACTTCTATCTAAGTATTGAGATTTTGTTCTACTATGCTATCTAGCACCCAATCCGTGAACAATGTCCTTGCGCCAGGAAATCTGCTCAAGATTGGGTAAGGATGAATCGGTATCTGCCCTAAACCTGAGAGAAACTAGATATTCCTTTAGGAAAAAGTAGGGTGTATAACTGATACTATGCCGAAAATTCCTCAATGCGATCGCTGTCTCCTCTACTCACATAATCCTCACCTCGTCTGTGTCGTTCACCCTGATGGGGTAGACGGTGATAGCTGCTTGGACTTTCGAGAAGACCCCAACGCCGAACCTGTGGAAATGTGGGAACCGGAGGGGGCAAGCTATTACAACGGCGAATTAATACTGCAACCACAGCAGCGATTGACGCAACAGCAACAGCTAGAACTGCTAGATACCCATCCTATGTTTACTGGCAAATGCCCTCAATGCGGATTTACGTTTGAGCGCGATTATACAGCACGGGTACATTGGGACTGCCCCGTCTGTGGCTGGATGGATGATACTGTGTAGGGAAATACAACACTATTTCAACTAATGTATGACTAATCTAAAGGTATATTCTCTGACCTTTTTACTTACAGTATTAGTATTTCCCAGTCGTGCTGTTGCTTTTGCTCCACCACTTTCAACACAGGTTAAGGAAGTAGCACAGTGGTTTACAGGTTTTTTTGATAATGCTCAACAGGTAGCTTCTAATCCTACTGCTCCACTCATCACCATGTCTAACTGTAGTGTGCCACTAGACGATGACAACTTATTCTCTAATTCACAAAATGTCTATCTAGAACAGCAAAGTACTGTTTTCGAGCGTATCAGGTTTTATTCTTTTAGTGAGGGTAATTCTGTAGTAAATCTCAGCGTTCGTAGCTTTGTCAACAGTGATATTTTAAGTGGGTTATGTAATCAACCAGAACAACAGCGAATCATTAACATTAGCAATATAGCTACAACAAGCTGTGACCTCTCACTCACCTGGGAACCGAATCGCTACATAGGCACTAACGCCCCAAATGGTTGCCCAACAAGTACTGGTGGCAAGGTAGTTTCTAATGTAACTTTCTTGAATAACGGTGTTAAATCGTTAGACCAAATTTTCGCTGCCAACGGTAATTTGATTGTCAACACGCCAATTGAGTTTCGCAGAATTGCATCTATCCCTGAACCATCCTTTATCTTAGGAATACTAGCTCTTGGCATCTGGGGGAATGCCACAGCACTTTCAGGCAAAGTAAAACACAAATCAACTCAGAAATGACAGTCTCTGTGCGAACTACCGCATAAATGCAGGTGAAAGCGCTTTACGCGATCGCATATTTGATAAACAAACGCTGTCACCGATAAAATACAAGCGAGGAAAAGTTGCACTTCTGTTGCGATCGCCCTTCTGAAATTCTTAGAGGAAAAGCCAGCTTCAAGAGCGTAGGCGTAGCCCGCCGCAGGCATCGCTTGCTTCAAAGCAGTACACTGGTACTATGAAAATCCTTAAATCACATTCTTCCAGACAAATTTAATCATAATTTCGCTTTTGAGAAGTAATTTTATTTATGATTAAGTCCCTAAAAGGGTATCAAGAGAAATGATACAAAACATTTCCCTCTTCATTTACTTCAAAATCAGCATTAAGTTCCTTGGCTTTCTCATCTAAATATTGTTTAGCTAACTGAGTTGATATTTCCGCATTTTTCGCCAGTTGCAATACCGTTATTCTGCCAGTATTTTGCTCAATTAATTCTAAGAACACTAACTGAAGACGCTTTTGTTCTGATTCCAGAAGTAATGCTTTTTCCTTTCGATTCTGCTGTACTAAAGACCAACTCAACCAGCCTCCTATAATGGTTGACGGAATAGTAAAAATAGTTAAAGCAGCTACATCATTTTCTTTTTCTTGAGCGGGAGTTTTGGGATTGATAATTTCTAGAATCATCACAGCAGAAAATGGAATACCAAATAATAGAAAACATATTGCTAAAATTTTTTTAACTAGTTTCATACAACCTTTTTCAGTTCCTCACAAATAATGTAAAAATAACACCTCTATTATACAATGTATAATCAATTACTTGTGAGGTTGGTATTTCGCTGATGTTTCCTCTCTTATCGACACTACCTGAACACTTGTAAATGCTGATGAGTGGCGATCGCACTCGTGGGAGGAATAAAACTGTGTGGGGTAGTTTACAAAAACGTCTTCAATGTACGTGAGATAAATTGTAGTGCAAGTTAATGTCCTGTTAACTGGAGAAGTTTTTGAGCGGTTATTGGTTCTTGAGCTTGATTAGACCACAAAAAACTTCAAATGAATACTCTGACTCACTCATCATTAGACTTCTGCAAGAAGTCTATTAACAAACCATTGGAGGCTTGTTTAAGATTTTTCCGTAATCTCGTTAGTCATAAAATTTATTTATGGTTATGAGCATTGATTTTTGAGTTTGCCAATCAGAGAATTAAGATTGATTTGAGTAGGCCAACCTTGAGGAAGATTTGCAGAATTATATCCTCTGTCTTTCAATCCTTGAATAAATTGGTTGCGGATGTATGCAGTATCAAAAGTGCCAAGCCCATCAAAATAAACATCAGTTAGGTGAGCAGGGTCTAAAGCCATTTCACCTTTATATACTGCACCATCATTTGAATCATCCCAACCCCAAGGGGTATTAGCAGAATTTGTACTGCAAGTTGGTGTACCAGCGCCACACCCACCACTCGAATCTCCCTTGAAAGTTCCCCAACTAGCGAAAGTTAAGGCAGAAGAACTTGATAAAGAAGCTTCATTTAATTGATGTTGCCACATTCCTGCTTCAGCAAACACATCAAGCAATTGATACTGTACATCGCGGTCATTCCCTGAAGCTGGAAGTTCTGCTGTAGTTTGGGAAGGATAGTAAATAATCCCATCTTCACTGCTAGAGCCTTTAAAGTTTCCAGCATAAGGCCAAGCTTTTAATCCATGACCTTTAGCTTCTTGAGTTGTTAATGGGTGCAATGAACCACTGTAACTATTCATTGTCAGTGTGCCATCAATACTTTCTGCACCATTACGTAAAGGACTACCAGTTGGAGTGTAAGAGTAGAAATCGTTATGAAATACAGTGACAACGCCTTCTAATTTACCAAAAGCTGAACCGTCCTTACGGACAATTGTAAGTAAACCCTCTAAATCATTTTCGTGTTCTTGATCAAAAGGAATATCAGTCCAGTCTTGAGGATGGTAAAAGGAATATGTAATGAACCAATGAGTACAAGTTTCAGCTACAGAATAGTAACCATGAGAGGAGAGAGGAAATTGAAAAAGGTTATCCCAGTTATTTGTTCCTCGCCAATCGCTATCATAATCAAATCGCGTGATGTAGTCTGCACTATACTTAGTACTGTCTGTGTCTTGATAGTGAATAGGCGCATGATATAAGGCTAAAGCCAAATCAGTGGCAGATTGAGCAATTACTTTATTGTCTGTAAAAATACCAACTACTATTGCTATAAGCAGTCCCAGAGCCACAAGAAAAAGTTTTTTTAAACTCACGTCTCACCTTTGCTGATAAATAATATTCAGCATAAAAGCTAATATTTAAGAATTGGTAATAGTTAGATTATTCGGTAGCGATTACAAAGTTAAGATTTGTGTTGATGCTCAAATTAATCATTTAGATTTAACTCAGTTGAAAAAATGACATGAACCACAGATTAGATGCGATGGGCTACGTCTGGCAAAGAAGCGATGGCGTAACCGCCCACCGGAGGTGATCGCACATAAGCAGGCGGGTACGCCATCACATCCTATCAACAAAGTAAAATCCCCACACTTGAGGCCGGGACTACTGACTTACTCTAAGCAGCTATTAATACAAGGTCGATTAAGATACTTTCGGTTGCTGCCACAGGGTCAGCTTCAAAACAGAGCAGTAGCAAGCCTCATCATTGATTTGGTGTTCGTGTTCAGCTATCCAATCATAAATTTGTGCAGCCACTGCTAATGCCACCTGTCCTGAACGGTAAAGCTTCGGGCTAGGGCAGAAAGCTTTACCATTGATGTGTACGGCGGCAATCTGCCAATAGTCGCTGCCTTCACCCTCCGGCATCACTTCTAAAAACCCGCTACTTTTTGGCTCGATTATTCCTATGTTCATCTGCAAGCCCGAACTCTAAATACAGAGTACAATATCGAATTGCAGCAATTCAAGGGTGCGTAGGCGTAGCCCGCCGTAGGCATCGCTGTTTTGTGGCAGTACACTGGTACTATGCCGAAATTACCAGACTGCGATCGCTGTCTCCTCTACGCTTACAACCCCCACATGGGGTAGTGTTACGGAAGCTGTCACCAGGGGCAAAGTAATGAAGAAAGTACCGAATCTTATTGCGGAGTTGGAACTTTATCCAGTTTGATTTGGTTTTAGTGAATAAAAAAGCTTGAAAGGCACATAAAAATCGCTCCCTAGTTCCGACTCCAATTGAAATCGGAACTTTTTAGCAATGATGAGCGTAGGCGCAGCCCGCCGTAGGCATCGCTATCCCCAATCATCATAAAGGCTGAAACGTTTGTGGCGTAGTAATTACAGGCTAGCTTGCCCCTGGTGACAGCTTCCGTAACTTTACCCCCACATAGTCTGTGCCGTTCACCCAGCAGGGCCACAGGGGGATAGTTGCTTAGACTTTCGACTTGACCCCAACGCCGAACCAGTAGAACTATGGGAACCGGAGGGGGCAACCTACTACAACGGTGAATTAATACTGCAACCACAGCAGCGCTTGACGCAACAGCAACAGCTAGAACTGCTAGATACCCATCCTATGTTTACTGGCAAATGCCCTCAATGCGAATATGAATTTGACCGCGACTACACCTCAAGGGTGCATTGGGATTGCCCGGAATGTGGGTGGATGGATGATACTGTGTAGGGCAATTTCTGGAAAACTCTATCTACTTTCTTACTTAAACTTGGCTTAACTCACGAGAGTAAAGTTCATCAGACACTTCTTGAAGTTTTGGTTCAACCACTGTCAAATGTTGCTCTAAAATTGCTAAATTCCTAATGTTGGACTTATAAAAAGCATCAAATAAATCACCTACTAAAGGCACAGTACCCACTACTGTTTCTAAACCTACATTAAAAATCATTTTGGCTAAATCTCGCTGTGGGATGCCAAACCGAGTAGCTAAAAATATGATGTAAGCTGAAAACGCTGTACTGATTAAATCACCAGCACCTGGAACTAAACCGATAATTGGGTCTATTCCAATGCGAAAACCTATTAGAGGGATGCGTATTGATGTATCCATCAAACGGCTGAGTTTGCGGATGCGATTTAGAGTAGCAAGGCGTTTAGCAGCGTCCATAATTTACGATATTTACACTACTTTTAAAATGCACCATTTTTAGTTATTTGTCTTGTACCTTCAGAAAGAACAGGTATGAATAAAAATCTCACCAATACTGCCTAAAAAGCAGATAGATGGATGATATAGTTTATTGCGTTCGCTGTATTATTCTCTATATGACTAAAACTAATTCAGAAATTATTGACCAGCTTCGTACAGCAGCGAATGGTTTACTCATGATCAGCGAATCCGAGTATCCGTTTGAAGTTTTTCTTTGGGAAGATATCACACCTGCAACACCCCAAAAAGTTATACAACAAACAAATCATTCTCAAGACACACCCATTAAAGTTGTGGGGATTGACGATTTTTTTCAAGTGTCCACAACTCCTGAAGATTGGCACGGCGAAGAAGAGAAAGCAACCGTCAACAAATTTCAAGCTCTTGTGCAGACACTTAAAGAAAACCTGAGTAATCTACAGGTGTATCGCCTTGGGAAAATAGAGATTGATGTCTATATTATTGGTCAAACTCCATCGGGAGACAGTATCGGACTGTCTACAAAAGTTGTAGAAACTTGAGTGGTTTACGAATCTACCTTGTTTTCAATAACTGACTGAATCTCTGGTGAGACATTAGAAAGAAAATCATAGCCTGTCAAATTTTCGAGTTGGTCAACACTTACTTTATAAGCTCTCCAATCGTTGTTGATTTCTTGCTCGTTGGGAATATTAACCGCAATAACGCGAGTATTAGCAGTAATACCATCAAGTCCAGAGCCGGGGCTATCTAAAACCACAATTATCTTCCAAGTTGATTTAGGAACTGTCACCTTACCTTTAAGGGGTTCACCTTGACTTCCCGCAGGCCCAGCTACGATATAAAGTTCTTTTCCCTGGCTTACCAAATATCGGGAATAGTCTTCTAGATTCCCCCATGTATTTCTATTGTTATCTGGTGTCTGCGGCATCATGTTGGTCATGAGGAAAGTTGAGGAATTATCCTCTACCGTCAGAGAGCGGTCTGCCGAAGGTACAATATGACCCCGGTCATAACCTGAACCAGAGTACATAGAAGGAGTCACTCGCACCCAACCAGCAGGCAACGTGTTGTCCGGGCGGAAGTTATCCTGGCGCTCTGCTTTCCCTAACCATAACTTGTTAAGCTGCCAGCTTGCCCAATTCGCAGTCCCTTTGGTTTGGTTTACCGAGAGTGCATATTGATTTTTTACCATGAGGTAATTATCAGGCGTAAGCTTTGTGGGAGTTGCACTGCTGGGATTTCCCAAAAGCAGGTGAGGGCTTATTGAGGTAAATACAATCGGCGTTGGCTGTAATGGTTTTTCTGTTGTCGGTGTTGGCACCTGGGTTACTGCTGGCGAACACCCCAACAGAGCAATTAACGCAGTGGCAACAGCTAAACCCTGAAAACGATTGATTAAACGCATAAATTTTAGATACTATCGGAGATTAATTTAATCATCATCATTTTTGAGGCGATTTCCAGTTTTTGACTACAAGAGCGTAGCTTGCTGCCGTAGGCATCACGTTTCCTCTAAGAAAATTCTTGTGGGCGATGCCTAACGGCGGCAAGCAACGCTTTGGCTCTACAATCAGTTCATTGCTATCAAAATTGATATCAAATGGCTGACCACAAGACCCCACCAAGCGAAATGATTCGCGTCCCTACTGCCTTAATTCCAGCAGTACGCCAACTATCCAAACTGCATAGAGAGGGGCATACAATTGCCTTGCAGCAAGGCTTAGAAGAATTGATCTCCAAGTTTGATAGCAATATTGATATCGATGTTGCAAAGGGCGAGAAATCAATTAAGCAGCTGGAGTTGAAGCTAGAAACCAAGCTCGACGCAATGACCAAAAAGCTAGAACTCATCGAACGGGCTATTTCATCAAATAGATACAACAGTCAACCCAAACAAAGAAGACAAGCTAACCCATACCAACTTTCCCCAGTTGAACTGCTTGCATTGCCCCCTGAAAATCTAGCACCGCGACTAGGTTT
The DNA here is from genome assembly GCF_051172895.1 of Nostoc sp. CALU 1950. NCBI lineage: Bacteria > Bacillati > Cyanobacteriota > Cyanophyceae > Nostocales > Nostocaceae > Nostoc > Nostoc sp. CALU 1950. Next base: position 14,779 of record NZ_JBDNJQ010000065.1, read on the forward strand.
AAGTCCGTCGAGCCTCGCACCGTCACGAGAAAAACTCACTACCAAAGAATTTATCAGTTGGACTCGTAACCGCGACCCAAGGGGCATAGGTTGGGAATGGAATGCAAAAGACGGACTTTACCATCCAGTGAAATAAACGATTTGGCGCAACATGGCGGCTAATTAATTGTGCTTAAAGCGATAAGGCACAGTGCCGCTTCATACTGCCTTATCGCTTCAAGCATCTTCATGCGGCTTACCCAGACAATACCCGCATATCCACTGCGTTGTCGTAGAATATAAAAGCTTCCTGAAACCTCACTTCCAGGAAGCTTTATATTTATGGGAGTGTAATTCTTATTTCCTAGATGGATATTACTAATATTGAGATTAGCTCTGTAGAAATTCTCTCTACTACTCCCCAACCAAGCGTAATTAAAAACACCAATCCTCAAGTAACTCCAGAATTGGTAGAGGAGGTAATTCGGCAATATTATTACCGCACGCCTGCGGTGGGTAATGATGAGGAATTAATTTTGGCTTGGGCTGGAAGCCAAAACCGCGAACAAACTAAACGAAAATACTACCGATTTGGTCAAAAATTGCTTGATTGGGTACGCAGTGAAGGTATACCTGATTTAAGATTGCTACAGCAACCATTGTTACTAGAATTTATTGCTTCCTGGGGTGAGATTTCCCCTTATACTAAAAGTAACCGAGTGCTGATATTGCGATCGCTCTGGAGTTATGGGAGCGGGGAGAGTATTGGCTATTTTTTGCGGAATATTGCAAGTACGATAAATTACGATAATTTCAGTGAGTTACCGAAGGCAGAGCGGTATCTAGAAGATTGGGAAATGGCCAAGCTTGCTGATGCTGCCAAGCAGTTAGGGGGGCAGTATTGGCTAGTTTTTAACTTGATTTTTTATAGTGGGATGCGGGTTGGTGAAGTGGGTCGGGTGACGGTTCCGGGTGATGAACGGGGTAAACCCAAAGAAGATTATCCGGGCTTGTATTGGCGCGATTTTAAATGGCAGTTTGACCCAACGCCGGAGGACAGAAACCGGGGATACTACACAATTAAATTTTGGGGTAAGGGTGGGAAGTACCGGGAGATTGGCTTAGATCATGAGACTTCTAAGTTGCTTAAAAAATATCGGGGGATGGCTAGTGACAAGGTGCCAGTGTTCCCGAATGTCTCGCCTGATCCAGCAAAAAGGGGGTTGCCGTTGAGCGACCGAGCTATAAAACAGCTAATTCAGGATATCTCTGAGGTTGCGAAGGTGAAGTTTTCCTGTCACTGGCTAAGGCACTCTCATGCAACGAGGGCGGTGGAAATTAAGCCACTTTTTGAGGTGCAAGATCAGTTGGGGCATATTACGAGTGATACTACCAAGACCTATATTCCTCGCAAAAAGGATGCTGGTACGGGTACAGTGTTGCCGAGGTTTTGATTAGATAATCTTGCGTTACTTGTTCTTATTTAACTGATAGAGGTGCGATGGCAGTGGGCGAATATCAGACTATCTGCAATGATTGTGCTTTTCATGCCTTAGTAGAAGGAGCGATAGAGTGCATTCACCCTGACGAATTTGGGGTTAATTGTTCTACCGTCATTTTCTGCAATTCATTTGAGCCAGCACTCATAATTGACAGTCCTTGCGTGACATACGGCAATGATGAAGAATAGGCTTTTGCACTGTTATTCATATTACAATTAGTCAAGCCTCAGTTGTATTACAAGCAATGACGTTTACCCATTCTCTGTACCCAGATAATTGGTCAGAACTTGCCACTGCAATTAAGCAACAAGCCCAGTGGCGTTGTCAAAAGTGCGGGTTACAGTGCATTGCCCCTGGTGAAAAAACATCAGAGATTACACGCTCAAAACGTAGAGTGTACACGCTACAGGTACACCATTGGGACAGAAATCCAGCAAATAATCACAGAGGCAACCTTATAGCTCTGTGCAGTGCTTGTCACCTTCATTACCATCAAGGTGGTAAATCAAATGTTTCACCGGGGCAGTTATCTTTGTGGTAAGTATGGATGATGATACTCAAGAACTAATCGCAATTCAGCAAGAACTAGAGCAAATCAGCGATCGCCTAAGAAAGATTTTTCCACAAACTCATCCCCAATTTGATGACGTTTTTGAAGATATTGGCGCGGCTGGATATTATATGCGTGAGGCTGGCTATCGTTTGGAATCAGTTCTTCAAACCGTGCAACGTGATAGCGACGTTCGAGCTTCTGAAGAAACTGAAATTGAGTAAAATTTCCTATCCTCAGACAAAGCCAGCGCTCAAAGACTAAGGGATATCCGCAGACGGGAGCAACTACGAGTAAGTTGGGGGTGCGTAGTTTACCGCCGTAGGCATCGCTCCACCATTTTTCTTAGAGGATAGGAAGCGATCGCTCTTAAACCAAAAAACCCAGTTGGGATGACTGGGCTTTTGATGGGGTTATATTCCCCTGCATATTAGTTATAGAAGTTATTTATAAGTCGCTGTTCTAATAAGGACTACACCGCCTAGATTAGGAATTCCAGAAAATTTGAGTGCCATTGTGCTGTTATTCCTCGCTTTTTGGATGGACAAGCCGTTACGCGTCTTGGCTCCCTGTCTCACTTGACTCTAAGAAAGTCCTAATAAACTTTTGGTGGCCTGCCTAAAGTACACCACCATAAACCGTTTTTATCAACTACATACCTGTCATATTTGATGTGATAAATCTTGCGATTAAGATTTACTGCAATCGCAAAGCCATATTTAAATTTATTTTCGATAACTAATAACTCATTACCTACTGTATAAAAATCATAATGTTCACCTCTATGATATGGAAATTTTTCGGCTTCTGCATATCCATATTTTCTCATTTCTTGAGCAAAGGTCTTTTCATGATAATTATAGCAATTTGAAATACTGCTAGTTCAAGTTCTAGTGGTAGTGTTTGCATCGTTTTTAAGTAATTGCAGTTTTTATATTATACCTTTATAAGGTATGTGAATACTCCTTCATTTTCTTAGAGGATAAGGAGCGATCACCAGTAATTCAATTCTGCCCAATATTATTAATATCTTCTTCCCAAACGATAAATTTTCTATTTCCCATCTTTTTAAAAAACTCATCTTCTAATAAAAAAAAGGGTGTCATCTGGTAAAAGCCTCAGCCAAATTTTAATTATTATTTTCATGTTTTTAGATGTAAAACATCGCACTAATCATTAACTAAAAAGTGGTTATCTGATTTACAAAATATTAGCTCACATCCAAACTCAACAACATACACCTTTGTTAATTCAAACTTTTCTGACCTTTCAGTAAATAAACAAGTAACTGTTTTTTCTTCTTCTCTGCCAGAATTACAATATTTAAATGTTCCTGTAATAACTCTAGATTTTGTGGGCTTGTCTTCATCCATTATATTTCTCCATTTATTAGAGGAAATTGTAGGGCGATCGCTTTACAACTTTATTCAGTGTTGGATATGTCGGGCTTATTGTCAAAAGCAGTTATGTAGCTTGCGTTAATACTGGTTAAAGTAAGCGATTGCTCTCCTCACTATACGGTTCACACTTGACAATATCTAAGGGTGCGATCGCTCACTGTACTGTGAAGAGTTCAATTCTAAAAGCCTTGCTGGGACTAAGTTTTAGATGATTAATTTCCTTTTTCCTGGTTTATATCGATTAATTAGACTTGGTACTATAGTTTTGAAAAATAAATTGTGATTAAAGGGGAATATGAATGGCGATTGCTATTCGACAAGCTCGTGACGACGAACTTGAAGCGCTGATTCCGATACTACTGTTGGCAGAACAATCGGAGCGTGCGCTGCGATGGGGACTTGCTAACCTCGTCGATGCTGTATATCGCATGGACGACAGCGAACACTTGGTTGGTGCAGCAACCATGAAATGGCGCAGCGACCCCTGCGAAATTATGGAACTTGGTATAGCCCCTGAGTTTCAAAGGCAAGGTTTAGGTAAAGAGTTCGTTGCTTGGTTGATTCAAGAGGCGAGGCAACGCGGCAAGAGACAGATACTCGTCGGCACGTCTAATTCAAGTATCGCCAACATTGCTTTTTATCAAAAGTGCGGATTTCGGATGGATCATGTGCGCCAGGACTACTTTTGGTATTTACCTGAGCCAAGCTACGAAAACAGCATTCAGATTCAGGACTTGCTCGTATTTCGTTTCGATTTGGTGCCATCCTCAACTAAGAAAAACAAACTGAAAGAGGAAAAGCAAATTAGGTATGAAAACTAAGGGCAGAATTAGTTCTTCGGGATGAAGAGGGAGAATGGCAGCAATAATGGTTCCCACTTAAATCTGCCTGCTCACCGAAAAATTTACAGTTAACCGACTTCAAGGCAAAGGCAACAATATCTTAATCATCAAAAAAGTCGATGCCTGTAGCGATGGTATGTCAGATAAAGAGTATCCATACTCGGCAATTTTTATCCTGGGGAATAAGGTTTTAGAAGGTTGTGCTGAGAAAAAATGATGCCCCATCTGCAAATTTAGCCTTTACCGCCAAGGCATTCACGCAGCGTTCGCCCGTCCCCAGAATTGTGCAGTAGACAAACGTATACTACAACTGTATTATTGATATAAGTCCCAATTACAAATACTACAAACCTTCAATGATAAGCAGATTCTCCTCAACCATTAGCAGCGTGATGCATTGCCGACCCAGCAAGGGTTTAGGCAGAGTAATCGTGCTATTTGCGTTTGAGGGAATGTATCGGTTTGACGGCGATAAATCTGCTAGTGTTGGCATTTTGGGAGTAATTGCCGGATGGCTGAATCTAGACCAACTTATCCAAAGCGGGAGGTGCAAGTGTTTTACAGCACCAACATAGGGCAAAAAGTATCAACTACCTAACCCCCGCTCCTGAATCTCAGAGGCGGGGGTTATTTTTTGAGGAGTGGATTTAACGTATGCAAGCTCAACCACACATATTACAAAATTCGGTGGTGGTGTTCTCCAAAAACTACCTACCACTGGCACGTATCAACATCAAACGAGCAATCGTGCTGTTAGTCACAGGTCAGGCAGAATCGTTGAATTTTGGCACTACAAAGCAGTGGGAAGTTCGTTCACCCAGCGTCGTACTACAAGTTCCCGAACATATTCGCTTGACCGTTGGTAATCCCGAACGGCATTGGAAAGTACCACCTGTAAATCGGCGTGAGGTACTCAAGCGAGACAACCACACCTGCCAATACTGCGGTAGCACCAAGCATCTGACCCTTGACCATGTAATCCCCCGCTCAAAAGGTGGGCAACATACCTGGGACAACGTTGTAACTGCGTGTGAGAAGTGTAATTCAACCAAAGGCGATCGCTTACCTCATGAAGCTGGAATGGTTCTCAAAAGTAAGCCTAAAGCCCCAATTCACCCAGCAGTAGCATTTGCTGAACAGTTTTGGAATGCACAACGCCTGAGTGAGAACGAGTAACTAACTTCAAACCTAGTCAGAGAGGGCAATAAGCTCGATTACGTAACACTGCCCTCTCAGTTCTCAAAAAAGTTTGTAGTATGCCCTTGACACCTTGTAATACATTATGTAGTATATATGTAGTGAAGCACTACAGCCTCTTAAAAAGGCATAGCGCAAACACTTCTGAACCATGAAAACTAAATAATTGCCATCCAACGTGGGGGTGTAGCTTAGTCTGGTTTAAAGCAGTCGCCTGTCGAGCGAAAGACCGTGGGTTCAAATCCCATCATCCCCGTGTAGCCTTGTGGACGAATAGATAAGTCGTTCTGATTCTCAGTCAGAGAGAAGCGGGTGCAACTCCCGTCAAGGCTTCCAAATGAGGATGTAGCTCAGTCGGAAAGAGCGCTTGTTTCCGAAGCAAGTGGTCACAGGTTCGATTCCTGTCGTCCTCGTAGTATGTCCAGGTCGCCTAACGGTAGGGTATTGGTCTGCAAAACCGACTGTGCGAGTTCGACTCTCGCCCTGGACTCCAAGCGTTGCAGTGTAGCTTAACGGCAAAGCCCCAAGCTCATAACTTGGTATATGCGAGTTCGACTCTCGCCACTGCTACCAAATGCACAGATGGTGTAATGGCAACACCACAGTCTCCAAAACTGTTGTTCTGGGTTCAAGTCCTAGTCTGTGCGTTGCCGTGTCCTAATCGAAAAAGCTTACATACTAGCCGAATGGTAAGGCAACTGTCTCTTAAACAGTCTATGCAGGTTCAATTCCTGTGTGTGAATCAACAGCTTTTTCAACTTACATGGCATACATGGTGCAGAAGCGAAGTGGCCGAGCGGCACGTCTTTCAAGCGTGTAATTAGCGGGTTCAAGTCCCGTCTGCACTACCTTTTGGGTCGGCTCACCTATTGGTGTAGGTAACGGTCTGTAAAACCGCCGCGTTTGCGTTGCTGGTTCAATTCCAGCCCGGCCCATTATGGAGAGATTGCTATTGGCAGGGCAAGCTGTTTGCTAAACAGTTGTGAGATTCATCATCTCACTGTGGGTTCAACTCCCTCTCTCTCCGCCTTATGAGAACGTGGTGTAACTGGATAACACATCAGTCTACGAAACTGAAAAGTGAAGGTTCAAGTCCTTCCGTTCTCGCCTTACCCCCTGGTAGCTCAGTTGGTAGTAGCGCCTGTCTGAAGAACAGGAGGTCATCCGTTCAATCCGGATCTGGGGGACTGGCACATTGCCCCATAGCTCAATGGCAGAGCGACGCGCTGTTAACGCGGGGGTTGTAGGTTCAAATCCTACTGGGGCAGCCATTTATTGGGAAGTAGGCAAACAGGCAAAGCCGTCGCACTTTGAATGCGAAGTTTGAGGGTTCGATTCCTTCCTTCCCAGCTTATATATACTCCTGTAGCCCAATTGGAAGAGGTGGCTGTCTCAAAAACAGTCTATGTACGGGTTCAACTCCCGTCAGGAGTACCAACGGGATGTGGCGCAACTTGGTAGCGCGGCAGCTTTGGGAGCTGAAGGTTGTAGGTTCAAATCCTACCATCCCGACCATTTGCCCTTGTGACGAAACTGGCAAACGTGCTGGTCTTAGAAACCAGATTTTGTGGGTTCGACTCCCACCAAGGGTACTAAATTGGGTCGTTGGCAGAGCGGGTATGCAGCCGCCTTTTAAGCGGATTCATCCAGGTTCAACCCCTGGGCGACCCACCAACTCTTGGGCGTTTGGCAGAACGGTTATGCTCCTGACTCTTAATCAGGCTGACACAGGTTCGACCCCTGTAGCGCCCACTAAATTTTGCCCCTGTAACCCAAGTGGAAGAGGTGCCAAACTTAAAATTTGGAAGTTGCTGGTTCAAATCCAGTCAGGGGTATTGGTGAATATGCGGGGATGGAGCAACGGTGGCTCGTGGGGCTGCATAACTTGAACATCGGCAGGTTCAACTCCTGCCCCCGTCACCAAATTAGTGCTGGTGTAGCTCAATTGGCAGAGCAACTGATTTGTAATCAGTAGGTTGCAGGTTCAACTCCTGTCACCAGCTTCAATGCGATTGTGGTGTAATGGCAGCATTTGAGTCTTCCAAACTCTAGGTACGAGTTCAAATCTCGTCGATCGCTTTCTTAGCCCTGTAACTCAGTTGGGAGAGTGCCTCTCTTACAAAGAGGAAGTCGCGGGTTCAATCCCTGCCGGGGCTACCAATTTATGGGAGTGTCGCCTAATGGATGAGGGCATCGATCTTCTAAATCGACCAATGTAGGTTCGACCCCTACCACTCCTGCTCATGGGTCTGTAGCTTAACTGGGAAAGCGTCTGCCTTGCAAGCAGAAAGATGTCGGTTCAAATCCGACCAGTATCCACTCTTGGTATCTGAAGCCAAAGCGGTCGCGGCGCTGGTTTGTGGAACCAGTCATTAGGGAGTTCAAGTCTCCTCAGATACCCCTTGTTTATATGGAAGATGCTGCTCAAGGGAGGGCAACTAGTCTTGAAAACTAGAGCAGGGTAACACCTGGGGGTTCAATTCCTCCATCTTCCGCCTTCCACCTGAAGCCGAAAAGTGAGGCGCTGTGCTGATAACACAGATTATTGAGGGGCAGTACCTCCCAGATGGATTTTTCATAAGGATTTTGAGAAGCAGTGCAAGCCATACATAGACGCGCAGTGGCTTGCTTGCCAACAAGCATCGCCACATTCAGCTTTTACTGGACTGCGTAGTTTACCGCCGTAGGCATCGCCTTTAAGTCACATAGTCAAAAACTCAAATATCTAAAAATTTAACTTTTCAAGTTTTTGAATATCTGAAATTTCAGGTACGCAAATTTAGCCATTGCTCTAGCAAATCTTGAACAAGTTCGCTAAACTCCCGCTTTTCGCCATTCTGACTGGACTTTAACAGTTCAATTTTGACTGCTGTGTGAGTATTTCTTTTAATGTAAGCAGTTACCTGTTCATAGTCAGGGTCAGAGCGTTTGGCTTTGGGTCGTCCCCGTTTTGGCGGTTCGGTTTGCAATTGGGCAACTGGCTTGAGTTCTACCTTTTCAGGTTGTTGAACTTCTGGCAATTGAATTTCTGTTTCCTGGCTTTGATTTTCTGGCTCCGGTTCAGGTTCACGACCCTTTGCTGCATCCAAAATACCTTTGAATTTGCTCACTTCATCACCTCCTGACCGATGCTTTGATAATCTCGCCAAGCAATTTTGGCGCGTGGGTCAGAAATTTTGTTAACTGGTACACCAGCTAACGCGGCTTTTTGAAAGGCAACTGCATCACGGACACTACCCTTAAATAGAGGTAATCCAGCCTCAGTTAACATTGCCCTTGCTTCTTCTCCATCTCGCCGGGGTTTAGGTGGAACGCGAGTAATAAGGATGCGAAATTTATCAGCACCTAACGAATTGAGAGTAGTAACAGTCTGCATCAGGGCATCAAGTGATAAAGCATCCGGGGTAGTGGGAAGCACAAGTAAATCACATCCTTCCACAAGTGCTTCTAAATCTTCCTGTTCCGGTCTTGCTTGGGTGTCAATGATAATGTGCTGGTAATTCTTCGCATACTTTGCAGCTTGCCGCTCATCAATCACTTTGAAGGGCAGAGCGCCACGTTTTGACCAACCGCTAGCAGAACGGTTTGGGTCGCCGTCAATAAGAAGTGTCTCGCCAAAGGCTTGTAAGTAAGTAGCTAAATGAACTGCTGTTGTGGTTTTCCCCACCCCTCCCTTGAAGGATGCAACTGTGATAATCATGGTGATATCTCAAATATTGAGTTTTTCAAATGCTGAAAACTTGAATTGTTAAATCTCTAAGTTTTTGCGTACTCAAAAACTTAACCCTCTGCGAATGTTATTACTGTACCAGCTATGCTCAGGCTTTTAAATACTTACATCTTTAAACTTTTGAATATTTGAGTACGCAAAAATCCAAAAATCTGTAAACAGTGCATTATTCTGATTCAATTTTAATTGGCTAGCAATAGTTGATTTAAAGGTATTGAGCATTCTTGCTTGTCGCCCCAGCATTTCCGAGCGATCGCTATTCCCCCTCTAACAGCTTTCAAAACATAGCTTCGGAAGTGGGAACCAAAACCCGTTTCCTTAATTTCAGCTTGTGTAGCGATGGCCTGCTGTGCCAATTCCTCTAAAGACAATTGCTGCTGATATTTTTGATGAAGTTGCCAGAGATGCGAACGCTGGTTTTCTGAAAGTAGCGGCCAAACTTGATCAATCTCGGCTTGGTTCGCCGCAACTTCTCCCCAATTAGAAATTTTTAGTAGTTTCTCAATTACCGCTTCTGTGGATTGCTGATGATTTTCAACTGGTAACTCAGCTATGATTACCTGACTTTCTGAGTCATGAGTGATGACTATTGACTCAACTTCTTCTGTTAGGGTCTGTGTTTTTTGCTCTGCGTACTGTTCTTGTAATGTAGTCAGCGTATTAATTTCGGTTTCTGCAAGTGCTGACAATTGGCAATTGGGAATTGTTGCTTGTACTTGTGCCTCCAGTTTGGCTTTGGCGGCTTTTTCTCTGGCTAGGATATCGCGCTCTACCCATGCCGTAAAAACTTCCTCTCGGCGATCGCTAACGGGAACAGCGCGACCATCGACCAAAACCAGATTCCCCTCATCATCTTTTTGGAAGTCTGGCGCGGCGACACCGTAAATCCAGGCTTGGTTGCCTCGTGTTCCCTCTCGCCGCAATCGAGGGAATTTATACCCAGTAAGAGATGCTAGTTTTTGACAGACTTGCATGGGAGTATTTAGCTTTGCAAACATATTACTCTTAGCGCCAAGAATTAAACTCAAATCAGATTGATGAGTTTTTGCTTTCTCAAATACTGCTTGTGCTAATGGGTGATTGTTGCTCAATCCGTCCGTTTCTCGAAGCTCTTTGTACCCAATCCAGTCTAAAGCATCAATTTTTTTCCCAATAAAGCTTTTATTAGTATCGGGAATGAAATAATCTCCATCGCCATTTTTTAAAGCGGTAGACATGACGTTTATTTCTCTATCCGGTAGAAATTCCCTACCCACGCCAAGGTAGTAATCTAGTCGAATTATAGAATACCAGTTTTTATCATCTTTCTCTACTAATTCGGGAGTAACGGTCACGTTATAACGCCTTTCAATCTCACCTTTTCTGTGTTTTAACTGTTCGGACTCAGTTTTGCAATTCTGTTTATCTAGTTTCAAAAACTGTTCATCTGTAATGCTTTCAGATGCGGTGACGTTTTCACAGTGTCCCGCATATTCTGATTTGCAGTTGTTGTAAATTTCTTGCTTAGTAGTTTCTACTTCTGCGGGTTCGGGTAACTCATCTGCGCTGACTTCACAGATGATATGTCCCTCAGATTTCAAATCACTAATGATTTGCGATTCATAGCTATTCATCCCATCATTGATGATTGCCCCTAACTTCGCCCAAGTATTAATGCAAATACTCTCAAAATTGCCTTCTATCGATTCCTCAAATCCCAAATCAACGAGCTTTTTAATATTGGCTTTATTCTTGATGTACTCACCTGCTAGTAATGCCTTGACACTATTGGAGCCATTGCCTACCCTATTGATGCCTACTGGATTAAGCCAGATGTAACGAGGGACTGGAGGGCGGTAACGTGATAAATGCTGTCTGACACCATCGGTAGTTTGTACGCCTTGAAAAATCCCAAAAACATAATCAAAATGCTTTTCTTCAATTGATACCCCAGTCTCAATAGTCGAGGTAGTTAGAACAAGGTCATAGTTTTTAATTACCTCATTTAAATCATCTGTACAGCCAAAAGCCGGATGACCAAGAGTAGTTGTACTTTTAGAATCAATTCGTAGAATTCTCAGGTGTGGCAGCAGTTTTTTATAGTACGCCTCCAAATTGCGAGAACCCCATTTAGAACTAGCCCGTTGTCCAGACAAAGCAACAAAGCACTTATCCCCATTCTCTAGTTTTTGGGTCAGGATTTTTACTAATTGTGCTGGATTATTACCCTGTACTAAATTTACCTGCCAAGGCTCTACAAACTTAAATGTGTTTTCCACGAGAAAAGTGTCAATCTCTTGCCCGATCAGCCCTTTGATAAAGTCAATACCAATATCGTTTAAGTCAGCATCGGCAATGAAGATTTTCCCACCATAATTAACAACATTTTGTAGCAGGCGTTTGAAATTTTTGATGATGGCTACGCGATCGGTCTGACAAGTCGAACTGCTCAACAAATGCCAGATTAGCTGCATGATTTCATCCAAAATCAACCAGCAGCCTTTCCACTCATCAGGGTTAAATTTGGCTTGGCTTTTTGGATGTAAGCTATCAATTACTAGCCCCATTCCGAAATGTGAGCCTTGCTCAGTCTGCTTCACTTCGGTAATGAAAGGTAATCCCAGTTTTTTTACAAGCTGGGTTGCCAGTTGCACCCGATGGGTAATTACTAACACTCTCCTCTCACCAGCGCGAATTATCGGGTCAGTTAGCCACTGAAGCAAGTGAGTTTTACCTGTGTTCTTTGGCGATTTCAAGCCTATTAGCTGCTTACCCAAAGGAATAGCCAACTCACCCAAGTAACGCTGATTTAAGTTCAAATCTGGGGTGTATGTGAGCCGCCTTAGTTGCTTGGTGTTCCACTCATCTAATTTCAGAGCATCGCAGTAAATAGTATCAAATTGGTCGCGGCCGTAAGCGGCTAGTACATCATCAATCCCTTTGCCTAATGCCAAATGCCACCCCATTACTCGGACTTCACAGCCACGCAAAGATAAAAGCTTGGCAGTTTTAGCGATCGCACCATTCACGCTTCTAACCGTGGTGCGCTTCACATCGGCATCGAAACAGAAATAAATTCGCCTGCCTGATTGAGCATAAGCGGCTAACTGTGGGATCAGGTATGGTGCGCCGTTATTTTCGCCGTATTCATCCTTTGGTTGGCGACGGCCTCCCCACACCCCTGGTATGCCGATCGCAACGTAACCACAAGATAAGATTGCAGCTGCTTTTTTAGCACCCTCGCAGATGATAACGGGAATTTGGGTATTCTCTCTCACCCATCGCCAAAAATCACCAAAAGGTAAACTTTGGTAATTCTCTAGTAGTGCCACATCGTAGCGGCGACCGATTAATTCCCAGATCCGGGCGGGAATCCGTAAGGCAAAAATTTCTGTGTCAACTTTGGGGGGATGCTCATACTTAATTGCCTTGCTGTTACCCTCATCTATTCTTGGCGTGTTGGGCTTGAAGCATCCCCAATCGGAATCTTCACCAGTGATAATATTTATTCCGCTACACCACCAACCACCATTAGACAGGTGAGCATATCGCCGCATATCCCCATCGCGTAGCCGCCCATCGTTGCGGCGGCTGATTTTATCGGAGTAGAGGAGATAATCAAAAGCGGCATTCCCTGACAGCGATTTGAAGTTAAGTGCCGCTATCTCACTGTCAATCCCACTCTCACCCCACTCTTGCCAGTGGCTTGCTTCAAAATCTTCTCTGGCAGGCAAAGTATAAGGTGCGGATGGCTCTTTGAATCCTTGATAATTACCCAGTGCTTGAATTTCGCTATCATGGTGATGGCTACGCCCAGAGCAGGCATCGCCTTGCGCCATGTCATTTTGGCTGGAGGCTACAACAAATTGATGGACTTTTCCATCTCTGGACTCAAGTCTTGAGATTTCATGCAAAGCCCAAGGGGTACTTCTGAGCTTACCTCGCTTGTTGAATTTTCTAAAAACTTGCCTTAGTTCTTGATTTAGTGATTTTTGGGGTGAGGCTATCTTGCCGAATCCTTTGTGATTCATACTGCCACCCCTCCAACCTTGGCTTCAATTTGGAGAAGTACGGCGGCCACCTGACCACTAAACCAGCCAAGCTTGACTAATCGCTGTAAGTAAAAGGACTCCTCTAAGTTGAGGTTAGGTGATTGCAGTAACTCATCCGGGTCGGGGCATGGTCTTAGAGCAACGTCACAGCAACCCGCTTTTAAATATTTGGTGCTAGTTCGGCGATCGCTTATATGGTTTGATAATTCCGAAATTCGAGATTCTTGATTGTTGGGGAAAGTTTGCGTTAGAATACTAGGCTTTTCATTCGCAAACCCCTGTCTGTCAGAAGTGAGGGGTTTATTCATTGGGTTGTCCTTTGTTGGTTTGGACAGCCCCTTAACTTTTAAATTTGCAGATTGTAGGGATTAGTCGGTAAGCTTGAAATAGTTATAAATTTAATTAGACTTGCTGGTTGCAGAGTCTGGGGGCTGAAACGTCTAGTAAACGTTTCTTTGTGCGCTGCTTTTGCTTACCGTGGTGGATTGATTAATTTTTAATCCCTGCGATCGCACTCAAAAAGCTGAGGGCTGTGTAGCTAGCATTTTTTTTGCTATTTATTCTGTGAATTTTAGAGAAATTGATAAAAATTTTATATCTTTTGTGTAGTCCTCAAAAATACAAATTATTGATAAGGCGATCGCTTTCCTTAAGGAAATCTCTTCATAATCCACTCCCAGCATTGCGATCGCCTGAGCTAGTTTTGTGGATCAATCCGTGTTAGCTGTAGCAATATTGCGCCAAGCTGATTTAATGCTGCGTTAGTAGTGCGCTGGTGTTCTTCAAAGTTACGCTGATGTTGTTCATGGCTATCACGTAACTCAAGTAACACATCATCCAAAATCGCGCTACGAGCAAGAACTCGGTCAACGTTGCTGGTTAACTCATTTACGTTATCAGTTAAGTTGTCAATCTTTACTGTGAGGTTAGCTATAGCTTCAGTATTTCTGATAGCTAGATTTTCTATACGGTCAAGTCGGCTTGGTTGTTCTGGTGTATCTGTCATTTCCCTGCCTCAATCATCTTGGCGATCGCCTCTTTATCAAAACAGTCCAGGTAGCTTACCAGTTCTCGAAATTGTTGGTATTTCTCCTCAGCATAGCTATCGGGTGTAAAGCCTAAAACTTCACAGAATTTCAAATAGTCAGCCCGCCAATTAAAGTTATTTAGCGCTGTCGTAAAATTTTCTGCTGTTTCTAGTGCTTCTGGCGATATCTCTGGCTTTTCTGTGTCATGGGTTGCTAATGTTTCGTTCATGCGGCCCCCTTACCTTTGTCAGTTAAGGAATTTTTTTGTAGTAGATTGCGTGCCTCTAAAGCTTCTTCAATCAAAATTGCTGCTGTCTGACTTTGAGAGCGTCGTTCTATCCCTGCAAGGTTTTTGACAAGTTCGTAGACCTCACTGGACAGTATTGTGTTAATTCTCTTGCTGGCATCAGGGTTATTTGTTCCGTTTAGCCTTGGCTTGAAATAGTTAATTAAAGCTGTTTCTATCTGTCCTAATAGTTGCGTATCGCTACACTCAAGCCATGCAATACGGGTTTTATCTCCCATTTTGGTGAACTGTTTGCGTCTATTGTGCGCTTTCAACCTTTGAGTAAGGTTCTTAGTCTTGCCAATATAAGCAATCTCATCTTCACTAAAGACAAAGTAAATAGCTTGATAGCTGGGCAATTGTAAATAATTGTCTAATGGCAGTGATGGTAATTCAAAAGGGTTGATGGTTTTTACATTCATGCCGCTCCTTTGCCTCTATCAGTTTTAGATGAGTGGGCTTCGTTTTCTGTTACCCAAGTTTCTACTAACTCAAGCAAAACCTCATTCATGCTTACACCTTTGAGAGCGCAGATTGACTTGAATCTAGCCCTCATAGATTCAGGTAGAAACATTTTGTAAGTTACTTGTTTTTCTTCAGTCACAACAGATTTACCACATTTACATACCTTTGATTATCCCCTTAAGGATAAATCAAGTCATTAGGGCAAATGGGTGTATTGCGTTATTAACGTGGTTAGGGTTATAATAGCATCTAAGGCAATCGATCAACAACAAGTCACTAGTTAGCGTCCTACGAGTACCCCAAAAACATACACAGTAAGGGGTTTAGTGTTCAGGTGCTACATCCTGATGTGTACTTATTCTGATTGCTAGTTAGTTAATATCTGATTCACATTGATTACTGTAGTAAACCCATGAAACCTAGACGGAGCAAGCATTCTACAGATTTAGATTTATTTTTAGATTTTCCATCTACCAAAACATATCTAGCTGAGGTCTTGGGTGTGAGCCGCTCGACCTTGGTCACTTGGGAGAATTTAGCTTTCTGGAGAATCCCCAGTTTCAGAGATGCCTACCCCAAAAAAGCCGATAACACTCATGATCGCGAGTCGCCCTTGTCGCCCTATCAAGCATGGGTTTTGGGGAGAGTAGGGCGATTAATGGCTCAACTCCGACGCAGCGATCGCGTCAAAGGCTATATCGCCAAAAACCCGAATGATTTTTCTAGATACCGCTATCAGCAAGCATTCCAGCAAATCCAAAAAATCCAAAAGGGAGCGTAAATCATGGCAACACGGAAGAGAACCACAGCACCAACAGCAGACACAGTAAGCATTCATGATGCTTGCTTAAGATATATGACCACGGAACAGAGCTTGAGACTGGCTTTAAGCCATGTTCGCCCTGATGATTTCGACACTGTAAAGGCAGTTTCGGAATTAGATTTAGAAGCGATCGCCTCATACTTTCAGCCAGAATTACCAACTGTGGCTAGCACCTCAGAGTTACCTGAAAATTCACAAAATTTAACACAGCAAACATCTGGGCCAGCTACAGAACAGCCACAAAATGCCCTATCCCTACAAGGGCAACAGCAACATCTAACAGCCCCTACCCCCGGCTCAAGCCCTAACGCCCAAATGACGCTGATTGAACAGCTAACTAGGCAGGCATCAGAAGAAATTGCAGCAGTAGACGCTATAGCCCAAGTTAAGAACCAACTGATTCTAAATAACTTGGCTGTGCGAGATACGGAACTAACAGAGGGTATCAATCAGCACTGGCAACACCAAAAGCAAGGATATTTGGGAGCGATTAGAGATTTGGCTGGACTTGCACAGCAAAAGCCAGAAGTTACCCCAGATGAAACTGACCTGACCCAAGAAATTGAAGGAATCATCACCGAACTGGGAAAAAAGCTAATCGTGTGAGAGCGATCAACATCCTGTTATCTCCCCTCGACTTTGTTAACTGGTTATTAGAAAGAGTACTAACGCCATGACTTTTACAATTTCCGGCATTGAATCAGAGGTAAATATGAGCGGTAATTCCTTACCAGAGCTAGTTGCTCAAGCTCAGGAATTACTTGGGCAAATTCGCCAGCATCCACAGTTTAAAGGCTTGCGTTTTGATTGTGATGTAGCTCTTGGTGACGTTAAGCAATATTTCAACTACTTGGAATCGGCTGCTAATGCTGAGTTAGAAGTATCTCGGTTTGAAGGTTTTACAGAATGATTTTCGGTGGCAATACAAAGCAATCGCTGTCTCGGACAAAGTAAGCGATCGCCTGTGAATAGCAAATGGAATACAGTCTCCGCCGATGAAAACTACAGAAAAATTATCTCATGAATACAGAACAAATCAAAGCAATTCTGAGAGGTTGTTCAGCATCCTTACAAGTAGTTTTGAGCGATGCTAACTATCAGAAAATCCAACAGCATGAATATTTTTCAACTAACAATGATTTGATGTTAGGCGACGCAGTTCAAGCACTAAATGAGGTGTTAGCGGCTATTGATGATGTTGAATATCTAGCTCTCACAAAGCTCAACTAATTTGCTAAAAAATATTAAAGCCATGACGCCTATTCAGATAAGTTCGCTGATTGGCTTTTTTAATTTTGCAATTTCTTATTAGCAATATGGACGAACTAAATAGTCAAATTGAAAATGCAAAGACGGATGAGAAAGAGCTAAACAAAGTCCTGAAGAAATATGACTTAGATGAGGAATTAGCACTTGAGTTTAGCGAAATAGACAAGGCATTTAAGCAATTAGAAATTAAGTACCAATCCCTACTAAACACTAGAAAATTTTTGAACAATGGCTAAAATCGACACTACAAAAGCAGCGGCTCAAGCTGTAGCAGAAAAGCTGGCAAGAGGTAAAGTCAACTCACCATCTAGCACTAACTCCGTATCTGCCACACCTACCACATCTACCGCCATTCTTATAGATAGCCGTATTCCTGGATTGTTGACCGTCACGCCGGATTTAATACCGGGAATGATGCCACCATTCCAGCCCAATCAATACCATATTTCAGATCCGTTAAATCCTCCCGAAACTCTCCCACAAGCAACTCAAAGCCAGCTAGATAAAGGTATGAAAATCTATGAAGGTTCTACACGAGCATTGAAACTTACGGGAGCAGCGCTCGACCTGACACGCGAGAAATTTACTGTTAGTGTATGGTGAATTTGGCTTTGATATCAACGGGAAAATCGCCAACGAAATAGCGCGTACCTTGTTTACTGATATCAGTCTGGCTTTGAACGTTAAAGGCTTCCAGGTTAAGCCTGACAGCGTTGTAGATGTAGGTTATGGCTATTCCCGGTCTGTGCATCCCAAAGCCATCGTGGAGGCTATCAGCAAGCATTCTGACACGCTGGCTAAAAAGTTAGGACTATTCAAAATAACAAGCGTTCGCAAGCTGGAAATAACCGATTGTATTGTGGTCAGCTACCGTATGGGGCCAGCCATCAAAGCAGATGAAATTAAGTTGATGGTTGGGACTCCTGACGAATTTATCAACTATGTAGTCAGTCACCCTATTCGCTATCGGCTGATTGCAGATCCCGGCGTTGGCAAAACCCCAACCACTGCGGTAATGATTAGCGAAATTGTCAAAGCTGGATGCACTCGCGGCAATACTGGCAAGGGTGAGAAAGTACCTCACACTCTGGTCACGGTGTCTTATCCTGGTGCTGTTGCTTCACTCAAAGATAGCAACTATCCTTTGGAGCATTTCCTTAAATATGGCGATACCACAGCCGCGATTAAATCCTTTGATGATTGCCTAGACGACGGAAATTTTCGAGTTCAAAACCCCACATTCGCTGCTAACTTCTTTCAAATTTGGGCATGGGATGAATTAGATAACACGCTGAATTCTTGCAGTGAGCCATACAAGGCAGGGGAAAACCTTAAGAAGATTTTAAAACAGTTTGGTCACAATAACATCGGTTGGATTGTGTCGGGTCAATCAGTGATGACCAAACAAATCCCAGGTTTTACCAATGATGATCGGTCACTTTTTACCGAAATTATCATTGGCATTTCCAAAATTAGACATTACCTAAATACCTACGGAAAGGGCAAAAACAGCGAGTCTAACCTAGCTAAGTTGACTCGCAATTTAGACGCTATCGAAGAATACATCGAACATAAGAATGAGCTAGTTACCGACGATGCCAGATTATTGAGAGTAGCCTTAGTAGTCGATTCTCGTTCACCTAAGCTTTATTTTTTACCTAATCTCGATAAAGTTAGTTTCAACTATTCATTGATAGAAGAGACAAAGCGACTGGCAAGAGTTGCCAAGTCCCCTGACACGGGTTACACGAGATTGACACACGATACCTTAAACCCAAGCATAGCAAGCACTGACACGGTGATGTCTGCCGCGTCATTTTCCACTATAGGGGGTAGCCGCCAAAGTGACACAAAGCCTTATTGTCCCCACTGTGGTCACGCAAATTTAACCGTAAGAAAGGATAAAAGATATTACTGTTTGAACTGCAAAAAAATAACAGTTTCTAATAAAATAGTTTGGAAATAAATATATGGACTTGGATGATATTACGACAATTATATATCAGCCTAAAAATGACCATGAGCCGGGATTTATCTATTTAATGGAAGCAGAGGGCTATCACGGGCTAATTCCTGGTTGTTACCTCCGTCGTTGCAAAATTGGGTTATCTCGTAATCCCGAAGCTCGACTTGATAACTTTCATAGGAATCAACCACCTTGTAACGTGAAAATCCTCAAGACTATTTATGTAGAGGATATGGCAGATGTAGAAGGCGAATTACATCAACAATTTAGCCGATGCAATGTTGAGTTAATCAAAAGTCAAGAGTGGTTTGATTTTAATCCAGTGCAATTTATGATGGTTAATTGGGAATTTGAGAAGCGCTCACTACACGTCTTTAGCATTAGCGACTTGCCAATTAAGCTAATCATTTTCAGCATGATCGGGCTATTGTCCGTGGGTGCGATCGCTGGCAGATTTACAAATCAACCAGTTAACTCCGTGATACAGCCACAAGAGAAATTGACAAAGTAAGCAAAATTAAGGGAGGTTGTTAGCCTCCCTTTGGGTTTTAGAACGGTGTGTTACCAGTCTCGTTTACCTTGGCGAGATATCCCCGCCAGTAGTCTCCATCCTGGCTTTTGGGTGGTAATCCAATCGCCGCGTCGAATTCTCCGTCAAAGTAGTCGCTAGTAGGTTGGAATTGTTGAGGTTTAGCAATTGTGAGTAACATGAGAATACCTTTTATTTTTAAGCTGCGGGTTAGTAGCCCGCTTTTTCTGTGGTTTTTCAACCTGTTATTAGCGTAGCTTAACCTGTTATTTAACGTTAATAACCTGTTAAATATATCTTACAGGTTATTGACATCAAATAACTTGTTAGTTAAATTAATAACAGCTTAGAAATAAAAGGGAGTCAGTCAGATGTCAAAAGCAGTTCAAGAGCAAGTGGAGCAACTTTTTGAAGCGGTCAAGGATTTGCAAAGCCTTGAAGAGATCAAGCCACACTGCGAAGCTTTTAACGAGTTTATTAACACCAAAACCAGCTACAGCATTAAAAGCTTAGGCACTGTGCTGAGTCGGGCTGGCTTCTATAAAAAATTCAAGTCACTCCCCTTAGATCAAGGGAAAAACGCTGATTCTGTACCCAAGCATGATGCCCAAGGCAACGTAACAGGTTATGAGTTAAAGCACTATGTTTTATTGCTGTGTGGTCTGGATAAGAAAGACTGGGAAGAACGCAACGAAACCACACGGGTAAGCTTACGCCTGGACAATGCTCAAGAAATCAGCCCAGACGAATATTTAGAGGTAACGGGTAAACTGCTAGAATCCCAAGACCTCCATGAGGTAGCAGTAGGCTTGATTGCTGCCACTGGCCGCCGTCCCCATGAAATTCTCGCTCGTGCTAAGTTTGCGGCTGTTGAGGGTCAAAGCTATCAGGTAATGTTTACTGGTCAAGGTAAAAAACGGGGAGATAAGCCAGTGTTCCCCATTGCTACCCTTTACCCTGCTAGTTACGTCATCGAGCGGTTGAACTGGTTAAGAAAGGAACCAACAACTAAAGCACTGTTGGCAGAGGTGGCTAACGAAAATCCTACAGACCTTTCAGCCCAAAACCGTGCTATTGATAGTCGCCGCAACGGTTCACTTAATCGGGTAGTTCGTGGTTATTTTGGGGACAAGGGAGATAAAACCCCAATTCTGAATTTTCGACACGGGGAAGAACAAGACAACTGCAAAGCACTCCGGGCCGCATATTTAGCACTGGCTACCGAGCGCGATTGTACTGGGGCGATCGGTTCTAAGATGCTACACGCCGCTAGGTTAGCTGGTCACTTTGTTAAAGATGCTCCCACTGACCGAGATTTACAAAATCTTGTAACCACCTTGGGGTATGCCGATTACTACGTTACAAAACCTGTAGGTTTCCCCGATGCTCCATCAAAAGAAAAACTTTCAAATGTTCGGGTTAGCTCTTCAAATTTAGAAGCTATTCGCCACTTGCAAGGCGAGTTCAATTTACCCAACCAGCAATCAGCTATTACCTACTTGCTTGAGTCATTTCACAATCGGTTAGATACTGCAAAGCAACTACAGTCAGCACAGCGCATCGTTGCCCAATTAGAAGCAGAAATTAAAGAGTTACGCCAAAGCAATAACCAGTTAGAAGACATCAATAACCAATTAGATATAGCCAACAAACAATTACAACAGGAGAAAGCAGCTATGGAAACCACAGTACAGCCACCCCAAACAGTTACTCTGAATGTTACTGAGTTAGATTCTTGGCTAGAACAGAAAGTTATTGAGGTGGTGAATAAAGTAACTGGAGGGCAAGCTATCATCCCCGCCGCCAAGTCTATCCCTGCCAAGATTGCACCTATCAAGGAAGAGATTGACTGGCAATCCAAGACTGATGCTGAGGTGTGGGGGAGCAAAGCAACCTTAGCAGCTGTAGAAAAAATTCGTAGGTCTTATCAGGCAATTTGTTTGTATAACGATACTGTGGCGACTGGGGAGGGCGATCGCTTGGCAGTGACTAACCAAGCACTCAGGGATTTATCGGGCTGTAACGGTTTGCTGGTACGCGATTGGATTGAGTCCCATAAGGATGAGGTGATTAGCCATAACGCAAAATTCGGTATGGAGAACAAGAAAGACCCCAGTAACCCTGCCAGCTATGCCAACAAGGGGAAAGACACCGATAAAATTCTGTTGCTGATAAACGAAGAATTCCTTAGTGGTGAAGGCTTTAAGACAGGAGTGGTGAAGGCTTTAAGGCAGGGAGAAACTAAAACGGTGTAAGGATTGATAAATAGTTTTGGTAAAATACAGTTTCCATAACCTATTTTTTAATCCTGGCCTGTTGTAACCGTCCAATCTTCCCAGTTTACTTATGAGAATCCTACTCATGAAAAGATGATTTCTTATAAGCAAGATTCTGATAAATGGTAATCGACCACGGGGAGAGCGCAAATTACAAAAGAACCAAACCCTTGTATTGCAGAGAGTTATAGGGTAACGGGTGAAGGCAATAGGCTAATGAAATCAAAGAATAATTTCGTGCGTGTTAAGCAGCATTTTTGACAGTAGCAGAAGCCACAGGAACTTGAGGAAGTAAAGAAGGAGTTGGTTTAGCTTGGCGTTTAGCACCCACAGCTTGAGTCATAAATTCCAAGACATTTCGACGCTGAGACTTGAGAGTAGTCACAACAGTTAGCATTCGGGCAACAAAATTACTACCAGCAGTCGTTTGAGAACCAAAACTGGTACGCCGCCATATTACCGCAGGTCTAATGGCTCTCTCAGCGGCATTATTGGTTGGTTCGACACCTTCGACTGTCACAAACAACCACAAAGCCTGCTCAACTTTGAAAATTTGACGACAGGTACGAACAGTTTTTGCCAGTGGAGTTTTTTCCTGTGCCCCAATATCATAATCAGCAGCTTCTTGTAAGGAAGACTTGATTGCATTGCGGATTTCTGGAACTAATAGCTGAAACTCGCAACGGCTCAAAGTTCCATCTCGAACCCGATGCCACAGTTCAAATAATTTTTCTTGTTGTTTAACCAGAGCATTTCCAATATCTTGGGAAACTCCAGAACGCTCAGATATTTTGATGAATTCTCTCTTCAAATGTGCCCAACACAACTGTCGCTGTTCTAAGCCCACCCAATTGTATGCTGCATATCGATCCGAGTTTAAAATCCCCCCAAAGTTTTCCCCCAGTAGATTTTTGGCTGTATCCGTACAACGAGAAAGCGTGATTTGAAAAAACGTGACTAGGGGGAGCCACTGCGTTGGGCGGCTTTGCCGACTTGAAGCATGTGGCGTTGTAACTCCGACCCAAAGCCAAGCTTTTTTGTTTTTGGAGTTAGAACCATCAACATTTCCTTGGTTAAAACTTGTTTCATCCGCTCCAACTACAGGAGAGTTTTGCACGTATGTTTTCGCTTCTAATACCGCAGATTCGATTGCATCGCTTGCTTCCAGTTTCAGTTTATTGACTGTACCCAAGCACATCGTGATTCCAAAAATGTCCTGCATAGCACTTTGTACCATTCTGGTACTATGCCGGTATAGCCCACTTAATACCGCCACCAGAGCTACTACTCTTACACCATAACCACGAATTGGCACATCTGCTGGTAAGGTGGCACGAGTTAATGTTCCACAATGCTGGCATTCCAGTTGATGCAGACGATGTTCTACGATGATTGGATTTATCGGCGGAATTTCTACTATTTGATGCCGATAAGGATTACTATCAACTCCGACTAAGCTTTGTTTGCAACACTTACAAGTTTCTGGATGATGCTCTAAAACCTTTGAACATTCTGATGTATCGTACAAAAACCGACTGTGACCTTTATGTCCCGCTTGACCTCCCCGCTTTTTATCACTCTTCTTTTTGAGTTTCTGTTTTTCGGCATTGAGTGGATCTGAGGACGGTGGAGATGATGAGTTTTTTGATGTTCGATTGGTTTTTTCTAGCAGTTCTTGATTTTCAGCTTCTTTATCCGCTAATTCTCTTTCTGATTGTTTTATACGCTGCCCCATTTTCTCCACCAGTTCTTTGATACTGGCTGGAGTTTTTTCCCAATCGGAGCTAGGGATTTCAATCCCGTAAACGAGGCACACTACATTCATGCATCTTAATCTACCATCTATGTGTACCTCAGAATCTTGGTAACACTTTTAATCCTGTGAACCGCTACGATAAATGAAGAGCAGCGCGTCGCTATAATTATCTTTCCCCCGAATCTTGATACCCTTGTGCTGCTAGTCTTAAAAAATATACTGCTGTTTTTCTTTATATTACGAGTAGCTAGCGAGGATCAAATTTTAAATATGGCTTTTGAGCAAATCGAAGCATTTTTAAAGAAAATGCAGTCTGAACCTGAACTTAAAAACGAGGTGCTTGCAGCACCAACCGCAGATGATATTGCGCGAATAGCACTAAAGCTTGGTTTTGAATTTTCAGGTGATGAATTATTGAGAATGTCAGGTAAGAAAGTTGGCAGCATTACTGTTAGAAAAACTGATCTTCCTGGAGAGTACAACTAGGGGTCACGCGAGAATTTTTGAAAAAGGCAGCTATGCTGAGGGCAGAAGGATGAATAGCGATCGCTTTTAACTTCCTCCCAGGATGAGAAATAAGCCGCGTAAATGTGGTGAATGGGCAAATATCTCTACATGACTTCTACCCACAGGCGACAACATCGCCAAACTCGCCGCCGCCCCCAACACCTGCTCATCCGTTACTTCCAGATATCTTTGCAACTGCTCCAAATTTCGATGCCCCGAAATTTCCTAAATTATCCGCAGTGGAATGGAACTTCTGGACAACATTTCCCCCAGCAATAACCGGATTTGATGAATTTCAACCTGTAGTTACTGAAGATCCGATTGGGGACAACTCTGATCGTATCTAGCAACAGAACCTAGTACATCTAGCTCTTCACACCAAATAATTTTTCCCACTGCCCTCTAGAATCAATTTTTAGAGGGCTTTTTATTGTCTATGCCAGCTATGGCAACAAGGGAAAGGACACAGATAAAATTCTCTTGCTGATCAATGAAGAGTTCCTTAGTGGTGAAGGCTTTAAGTTAGGGAGAAATTAAAGTTATTTTTTCCTTTACAAACTAATTACATAATCACCACTAAGTTTATGTAATTAGTGGATTTTAAATGAGGAAATTGTATACCAAACTACATTTTCTCTAGACTATGCCACAACTTAGCTTGGACTATCCCTAGACTATGCCACAACTTAGCGCTCTTAATCAGTTTTTTCAATTTACAAGTTCCCACAACTTAGCCTGGACTATCCCTAGACTATGCCACAACTTAGCGCAGGGAATCGCTATTTTTTACCTGCAACAATTCTTCGTTTAGAGAATAAAATAACCATACTCACTATGGTTTCATGCCCTGCGGGTGGCTGCGCCATCTCTCGCTGCGCTCGTGACATGAAACCGCCGTTCGCTTGGAGGGTTTTTCGTACTACAAAAGTACTGCATTTGTAGCATAAAACTTTGATGTCGCCACTAACAATTCTCAGAATTGAGAAACTAAAAACATTCGGCAATGTTGCCGCAAGTGATGACCATGTTACCAGGAATAGAGAAACACCCAACGCAGATCCAACTAATATTATGTCCCCTTGATTGGGGGAGAGGACTCACGCGACTGTTAGCAGCGATCGCTTCGGGAATTAAGCATAGGGCGAAGAAGGTGGTTCGGCTAGCAAGAACCGCAGGCATCGAGGCCATTCATTGTCTAAGGCATTGTTCTAACTACTGCTGGGAGCAAAATCAAGAGCGGTGGCTTTAAGGTCTGAAGGGGTGAGGGAAGCGATCGCGCTGTTGTCATGCCAAGCTTGCGGCTTATTTTGTAGCCGGGGACTTAGACCCGCTGAAGCTTGTTAAAGAAACAAAATCCAAAAAAAAAATTTACCCCGGTTTTTGACCCTTTTTTTGTCTATCTAATTGATAATTACTCT
This sequence comes from Nostoc sp. CALU 1950, assembly GCF_051172895.1. NCBI lineage: Bacteria > Bacillati > Cyanobacteriota > Cyanophyceae > Nostocales > Nostocaceae > Nostoc > Nostoc sp. CALU 1950. The sequence goes on from NZ_JBDNJQ010000065.1 coordinate 40,333, forward strand.
CAATATTAACCGCCCAAACCGTGATTATTGACACATTTATCAAGAAATATTACAGTTTTGGCACTAGTTCCTTGATTTGATTAAATTCGTGCGTCTGATAGAAAACCTCGACAAAACATCCATTTTCCCAATCCTCACCAACTACATTCAACATCTCCCAATATCTATCCAACATCTCCCAATTCTCTAATTTGTTTCTTACCTTTTTAGCCCTTAAACATCATCCACTCACAAAATTCTCATTAGCTCAAAAATTCCCAATAAATCCGAACAGTTCCCAATACTTATAAGAAGTCTCCCATTTGCTCCCAATAATTGGTAAATTATCGGGAAATTCGCTTAAAAGCTTTTAAGCTCTGTAATCCATCTTTTTCTGACGCACAGTACGCCTTATTTGGCGGAAAGTTTGTTGAGGTAAAAATCAAGAATCAGCCAAAAATGAGTCCGATAAAACTACAAAAGGACTACAAAAGTGACTGAGGTTTTACAACGCTTGTGTCCAATCAAAGCAGAGGCAGGGGAGGAAACAGTTGATAGACAATTAGTTCTTTTCCCCCTACTTCTCTTCTACCTCTGCTGCCCTCAACGCAAAAGTTCCTTAACCGAAGGTATTGGGAGTGGAGAAGCGATCGCTTTAGGGACTTCCAAAATCTCAATTGGGACGCAGGGTAATACCAATTCGCAATTCGCAATTCGCAATTCGCAATTAAAAAACTTAGAGATACTTGCCTTTCAGGGTTTACATCTATTTCATAATTTTAGTGAATTGGTATAACACAGAGCGATCGCGTCACCTGACCACGCCACTGTTAGGAGAGATCACCTCCGGTGGACGGGTAGACCATCACCAGCGTCGTCTTTGACATGAGATTCCAGAAAAACCTCACGAATCAAAGCCGCTTGTGCTTCTAATTTTTTAATTGACCAAATCGCTTTCTGCCTGAGTTCTTCACCATCGACGGAATCAGCAGAGATGGTGAAAGGCAACCAATATTGTTTGAGGGTCAACATCACTATTTGAGGTAAGTTGCCTAAACCAAAAGGTTCTGTTTTCAGATAACTAATTACCTGCCCGTCGATAGTGTCTACCCTTCGCTTAATTGAAAGAATTACTTGTTGGCTCTGTTTCATTTTTTTTATGCAAAAGTTTGTGTGGATTAATCACAGCAGCGTCGCGGGAGCAATATCACTTTGCAGAATCAAAATGCAGAACTGAATTAAAGTCTAACCGAAATATTTTCCTTTACAAACTCAGTCATAATCCCCAGTAAGTCTATGTAATTAGTGGGTTTTAAATGGCGAAATTGTATACCAAATCACAATTTCTCTAGGACTGTTCTAGGACTAGTCTGCGACTGCTCTAGGACTGCTGTATGACTAGTTTGGGGAATCACGGGGAGCAATTGCTAATTTCTCTACGACTAGTCTACGACTGTTCTACGACTGCTCTACGACTAGTTTGGGGAATCGCTATTTTTTGTCTGCAACAATTCTTCGATTAAAGAATAAAATAACCGTACCCACTACGCTTATTTTGGGTAACTTCAATTTCAGCCATTTTTGCATGGCTTTTGAAGCGAAAAAATGAAAATTTGGGGTAAAAAATTATTTTAGCAGTATTGGGTGAGATGGCAAAGGCGATCGCAATCAGCCCAAATTGACGACAAAAGAACAACAAAAGCAGATCAGGTTTCACAGATGGAATGACAACGCCCATTTCACCCAATCCCTAATCTTCAATCTTCAATGTTTAATAGGGCCACCAGGCAGGGCGAACGCATCTTAATTGCTAATAAGAATTAGGAAGCAAATTCAAATATC
>NZ_JBDNJQ010000303.1:0-3628 GCF_051172895.1 Nostoc sp. CALU 1950
ATAACTGGTTTACCCATTCTTGTTACTGTACTTCACCAGACTAATAAACGCTATAAAAACATCGAATATGTGAAAAACCAAGTTGAAAGTTTAGCACAGCAATTAAATAACTTAAAAACAGAATAGATGATGTTATCAGGTAGTACAGTTCTCAAACATGAGAGCAAGGTAACAAGCTATAAAATCTCCTTACTACGTGTCGAAAATGAATAAGTCACTAAATGCCGCTCAAAGTGAACTACAAGTTATGGAATTTTTTGCAGCAGCCCTCCAAGATAAACTGTTGTTAGACCGACTGATGGAAGCAATGGGTGCGAAAGATAACGCTGCAATCATAACTATGGCTGTTGAACGTGGCTATAACTTCTCTCAAGAATCATTGCATCAGGGGCTAACAAAGATATTCCATTTGATGACACCAATCATGCAAGAGCAAAACTTAGCCGTGTCTGAAGAAATTGATTAAGGAGTATGAAGTGATACCAAGGGAAAGAATTCAGCAACTTCTTGACCCCTATGATTCTTCTCAAACAGAGTGCGATGGTATGACCCGCATCTGTCACACTGTACTAACTAATCACGGCATTGAACATCACCCGATGATTGGGGTTTTGACTCAACATCATCAACACATTGAGCCGCATTTCTGGATTGATTTACCAAGTGGAGAACGCATCGATTATCGAGCTAATATGTGGCTTAAAGGAGATGGTATTCCTCACGGAATCTTTCATCCTCAAGACTTTCCAGATGTCACCTACACTGGTGAACTTATAGAGTTAGATGTGTTGTCACCAACACTATTTGAAATACTGACTCTTGAGTTTGATTGGAAAAAATTTCAGCAATATGAAACATCTGATGCTTAATTTTGCACAGGTTCTACTGTCATGATATATTGCCCATACGCACAGCCATTTTCCCATTCCCTAGCATCAACTATATAATAAGTGTTATCAAGCTTGAAGACTGCCATTCTTTTATTTCTTCTGGTCGCTACTTGGATTGCAACATTAACAAGTTCTTTAAAATTTTCAGATGCCATCTATAATTACAATTCAATCTTGATAAACTGCTAGGATTTTTGATTAATTATCAAAAATGTAAATAAGAAAACATATTTAATATTTTGTCATCTACAGGTGATTTACTCAACAACAATATTCTTACAAAATCGCTTTAGATAAACAAATTATAATAAAATTGAATAAAATCTATATTTTAACTATAATGATTAGCTCATTACGGCTGCTAAATTTTAAAGCATTTGAGAATCAATTGGTTGAGTTCAAATCGCTTACCCTTCTCTCTGGTTATAATAGCACTGGCAAATCTTCTGTATTCCAAGCACTATCACTGCTGCATCAATCTTACCAACAAGGTTTACTACAAAGCACTGGTTTATTGCTCAATGGAAACTTGGTAAATATTGGCACAGCTAATGATGCTTTGTATGAAAATGCCAAACAAGACTATGTAGGATTTGAGCTTATTTTTAAAAATGAAACTAAAGGAATTTGGCACTTTAACTACAACTCATTAGAGAGAGAAGCAAATTTTTTAGAGAGTGGATTAAACTCTGTTGATGCCGATGTTTATCAGTCAAGCATTTTCAACGGGCAACTTTATCACCTTCAATCAGAACGTGCAAAAGTTGCATCAGGAATCTTAAATTACCAAAGGCAAGAACTTAAACAAATTGGTGCGCTTGGCGAATATACAGCACATTTTCTCTACACTTACGGTAATCAAGCAATTCCTATCGCCGAACTCACTCACCCGGAAGCAAAATCAATAAATTTGCTAGACCAAGTTGAGGCATGGATGGGAGAAATAAGTCCTGGTCTACGCATCCAAGTTAATGCACATCTAGATATGGATTTGGTTAACTTAAAATTTAGTGACCATGTTGGATACGGCATTACCTACGTTTTACCAATTATCGTGGCAATCCTCGCCTCCAGTCCGGGTGCATTAATTCTTATTGAACACCCAGAAACCGGACTCCACCCCCAAGCACAAACAATGTTGGGTAAGCTGTTAGCGCTGGCTGCTAACTGTGGCGTTCAAGTTGTGCTAGAAACTCATAGCGACCAGATTTTAAACGGTATTCGTCTTGCGGTACATGGTGGTAAAATTGAGCCGGAGGATGTGCAATTACATTACTTTCAACGTCACCAAAACCAAGGTCAAGCTTTTATTAAAGTTGTGTCACCACGCATTGATAAAGACGGCAGAATTGACCGATGGCCTGATGGGTTCTTCGATGAGTGGGAAAACAGTTTAACAGTTTTATTAGAACCTGCAAAATCATAACTCGCTTCTGTTGCAAGCTGCGATCGCCCCACCCAAAAATCGAACAATGCAAACATATCAACTCAGCTTACAAAACTGGTCACAAGAAAGCTACATCAAAGCTTATAGATTTGCTGCACATGCACATCAAGGTCAAAAAGTGCCAGGGTCAAATATACCCTACATCATGCACTTGAGTTTTGTAAGTATGGAAGTCATTGCAGCCTTAAATGTAGAAAAAGAATATGATGGCGACCTTGCTATTCAATGTGCTATTTTACATGACACAATCGAAGATACTGAAACAACTTTTGAGGAAATAAAAACTGAATTTGGTGAATCAGTAGCTAATGGTGTACTGGCATTGACTAAAGATGAAAGTTTAGCAAAATATCTCCAAATGGCAGATAGCTTGCGAAGGATAAAGGAGCAACCGCCAGAAATATGGATGGTGAAATTAGCAGATAGAATCAGCAACCTCCAAGCACCTCCACATTATTGGAATCAAGACAAAATTATTCGATATCGAGAAGAAGGTATTCAGATTTATGAAGCTTTGCACGATGCCAGCCCGTTTCTAGCATCCCGCTTGGCTACTAAAATTGAAGATTACAAGGCGTTTATTAAATCGTAGCGTAGGCGTAGCCCGCCGCAGGCATCGCCTTCAGTTACCCTCAGAATAAACCGATTAACAAAGTTATGTGGTGCGATCGCGCTTTAGGTTGGCGTTGCCCAAATCCTTTGCCAGACATGGTAGTTGATGTATTGAATACAGGGATTGTAGCAGGGTTTCGGTGTGTAAGGGGGCGATCGCTTGAAGGCGTGATTATTGTTTAGCAAAAGCCAAGTCACTCTCAATAAATAAGGCACCTTTTAGGTTAGCCCCACTCAAATTACATTCGTAAAAATTTGCCCCTCTTAGGTCTGCTAGTGCTAAATTGGCTCCTGTTAAATCTGCACCAGTGAGGTTAACTTCACTTAAGTTAGCACTACTTAGGTTAGCCCTCTGAAGTGAAGCTTGTTGCAGGTCTGCCCCGCTTAGGTTTGTCCTCATTAGGTATGCCTTAATGAGGTCGGCTCCACTTAAATTAGCTTGGCTTATATCTGCTGCTGTTAAATCAGCATAACTTAGATTGGCTTGACTTAAATCTGCCCAACTTAACTGAGCATAACTTAGATTAATTTCACTCAGTTTCGCTGATGTAAGTACTGCACACCTCAAATTAGCATTAATAAAATTTCTTTCTCCGATTGCATAACGGCGTAAAATTTCATCAGTACGCCTTATGTGAATTAAGGGAGAGGATGTTGCTCAAAAGTAAGGACATCAATA
>NZ_JBDNJQ010000187.1:0-15230 GCF_051172895.1 Nostoc sp. CALU 1950
AGATACACTGATTTATTTTAATTAGTGTACTTCATTAGACTGGTAAACGCTATATAGGTGCTATCTCTAAAGTTAAAAAAATTAACCATAATTGGGATAACATCTTCACTGTGCATACAATCAAATCCTATCCACCAATTATTAGCGGTTTTTGGTAATAATTTATGACAAACTGCTCTGGGGTCTTCACTTTGATGATTTCCTTCAGAAAATGTAATTTTTCCATGAACCCGAATGAATTGAAATTCATTATCTTCCATATCCTTACCATAATAAGGATGAGTTGTATTAATAGCCACGTACCCAGACAAAGTACCTTCATTTTGCCTAACTATTAAACAAGGGAATCCCAGATAAACCCATTCTATTCTGTCAGGTTCTTGTTGCCATTCACCGTCTGCCCATGCAGATTTGTCAATCCAATTCAGAGTTTCCATCAACCAATAATATCCCCATTTTCATCCCGTTTAACTTCCACCACCTTAACGTCAAAACTTTCCCACTCCTGGACAGTAAACCCTTCTGTAGTTTCCTCTGGATACCGCCGTGCCATTTCTTGCCATGCAGCTTCTTCGTTGATTGCCCAGATGTAATGACCCTGGCGTTCTCTGAGGTCATCGCGCCCAGTGCATTCGTGTGAGTATAATGCGTTACGTGTACAGCGATATTCTCTCATAACTGCGAATGGCCAAAGATTTAGCTTACTACGTTAAGAAATTTTCTCCGAGGTCTGTTGGGAAGCTAGGCTTAAATGTTAGCCCTGGTGCGCCCAATAAACCGATTTTGCTTTTATCTATCATTGAAATGATAACTACTGGGCAGATAGTGAGAAACCAAATTCCTCTATCTGCTGAACTCATCGCCACATTTCTCAAGCTGTGGAGCCACTTAGAACCAGTACGCAAGCCGGATATAGGTTTACCTTTTTACCACCTCACCAGTGACGGTTTCTGGTATTTTGAGATGAAACTGGGGTTTGAATCATTGATTGCTGCCAAGGTGAAAATCAGAACTCCCAGTACCATTAGGCAAACTGTAGAGTATGCTTACCTCGATGATGAACTCTGGTCACTCCTGCAAAACGAGAGCGAACGCACTGTACTAACCCACACACTTATTAATTCGTGGTTTAACGAGCGTACACAGGATATCGAGTCATTATTGCAAGTCAACGCCTTTGCTGAACTACAAGACCAGTTGCAACGTTCCGGCGGTAAGGTCTACCAACTAGAGGAATTAGAAGATGAACAAGCTGTAATTGTGCGAGATGGTGCGTTCCGTAAAATCGTTGTCTCAACTTACAACCATACTTGCGCCTTTTGCGGATTGCAAATACTCGATTCACTCGGTCAGAACATCGTTGATGGCTCACACATCAAACCATTCTCCCAGTTCTACGATGACCGCATTGATAATGGGTTGTCACTATGCAAAAATCATCACTGGGCATTTGACCGCTTCTGGTTCACCATCAATGACGATTACACTATCATCGTCTCTGACAACCTGCGGGAAGATTCACCCAACGCCAAACCAATGCGAGAATTTAGGGGCGATCGCATTATCTTACCAAGCCAACAACAGTATTATCCTAGAGTTGATGCAATGAGATGGCATCGCCAAGAGTTTTTAAAGCGCAGCGCATGAGCAAAAAACCTAAAGGTTGGTTTAATGAAATTGTTATTCGTCCCGTTGTTCATGTAGACGGTTACGAAAGCTATGAAAAGATGTGCGGTATTGTTGCAGAATTTTATTACTCTTCGGAGGAACAAAGGCTACTGCGCCAATTAAGGACTAATCCCGCAGAATCGATGAACATCACTCTATACACCTTGTTTAAAGTAGGTCAAGCTAAATGTCCTGCTTATTGGGTGAATAAAGATTTACTCGAAGCCTTGCTGCAATCAGTGTTAACTGTTGAAGTAGACAGTTTAAATTGGGCAATGAAAACAGGAATGTTTATGCTGCCCAAAGGAGTAATTCTTTCTCCTGAAAATAAGAGCATTGATGCGATTTTTTGGTGTTTCGATAGTGAAGCTGGTATCCTTTATTGGACAGCAACCGATGGATCTAATTTCTTTTGCCGCAGATTTAAACTTGATGCACAAAAACTTACCTATACCGATTCTCAAGATATTGATCCCAAAGTAGTCAAAGGATTTAATGAATATTTGCACTCAATTTTACTACGATTGATTTTGATTATGGAGTGCCGCCCTGAACTTGTAAATACAACAAGCGAACTAGTCAGGGTGAATAGAGGTTTTGGCAAAGCGCAAGCGCAAGATTTTTATCAACCACTTTGGCTAGGACTTGGATATCGACTCAAGCGTGAAGGGACGCAAAGCAGTGAAGGCAGTAGCAGTACACATGGCTCTAAGAGTGTTCATTGGCGCAGAGGCTTTTTACGCAATCAACCTTATGGCGAAGGCAGACAGCAAAGAAAACTAGTTTGGATTGAGCCAGTTTTAGTAATGGGTGGGAAAGAATCATAATCAGCTTAGTTAAATAGTTGCGATCGCATCCCAGCAAAAACAGTATTATCTCAAACAATAGAGAGTTAATAGAAAAGTTATGCATACTGCTTACCCCTATGTAATCAAAAATGATAGCGGTGCATACCTGCAAACCGATGCAACGATGGTAAATCCCATCTGGGGCAATATCGACACTGCAATGCACATCCGCCACTACATTGGTGCAGTTACAATTCAAGAACTAACAGGCGGCTGGGTCTTTCAACTCAACCGCAATCGCCATGAATACAATTTTGTCAGCTTGTAAATAACCCAAAAACTACCGTCAGTTAATGATTGCCACTTTGAGTTTCTTTGCAACATTTATATAACTTTACAAGTATTACTTATAAAGTAACTCTTAACAAGTTATAATAAAAATAAAATTGGTTATTTAAAAAGTAACTTTGGTGGAATATGTCTTAATGCGAGTCACTTTTAGTAAAGAGTTTACAGATTTAGGTAAGCGGATAAAAAAATATAGGCAAGCATCAAACAAGTCTCTTGCAGAACTAGCGGCTGAAGCTGGAATCAGCGTTCCTCACTGGAATCGGATTGAAAACGAGAAAGTTCAAGAATTGCCATTTGATACATTGCAAGGAATTGAAAAAGCTTTAGGTAGTGATTTAGGGGTACACTTTAATGATTGACTTATCAACTATTAATCTTTTAAGTTTGCCTTCTCTTCCGCTTGAACAGTGTCGTCAATTACCAGATTACTCAGGTATCTATTTTGTTTTATCTGTAAGCGATGATATTCTTTATATTGGTTGCTCAATCAACTTACAAGAGCGATGGATAGTACATCATCGATACCAGCAGTTTCAGGAAATAGGTAATGTCAGAATATCCTGGTTGCAAGTTATAGATGCAAGCCAATTGAACGTGCTTGAGCAAGAGTTGATTAGTTATTTTAATCCTCTCTTGAATAAACGTCGTATTTTAAAAGATGGTAAAACCAGTCAGCATAAATGGAATGATGCTAACCAAGAAAGTATAAAAAAAGCACAATTAGCCTACAATAAAAAGCGTCCTATTTGGTCATTTCGTCCTGCACCTGTAATTTTAGAATGGCTAGAACAAGGGCGATTGAAAGATAAAAATGGCAATTTAGAAAGTAATGGAATGCTTCTAAATCGTCAACTAAAAAAGCTTATGGAACTAGAAAGTAAATTGTATCAATGATGAAAAAGCTTGAACTGCAACGTATCGAAGCAGGTGAATATCTTACTCCTGATGGTAGGTTTTATGTCCGCAATACTTACTATTCCAACGGTATACCCGGACGGAGTAACACAAGTTCGGGGTGGTTAATTGAAGATAGAAGCGGGGCAACTCTGTTTCAAAGGAACCACCATCAAAGTAACCTGCGGTGGGTGGATACGCTTGCACAGTCCAGAGAAATTATGGCACGGATTATTCAACGTGACGCTGAAGCAAAAAAGCTACGTGATGCCGGATGGTGTAAGGAAGACAACCCACAACAGCCGGGGGTTTTTTGGCGATCGCCGTACACAGACAGATTGTTAACTCGAAGTGAAGCATTGCTGGAATTGAGTTTGATGTCGTGAGCAATAATCCTATGACTAATGAAGAGAGAGCATCTCTAGAAACTGCAATCAAAATTTATGTAGAGATGGGTGTACTAAATCGAGTTTCACAATCAACAAAAACATTTTTAGCTCGTGTTCCAGGTATAGATACTCGGAGACTACAAACTCTCATTAAAAACCAAAGCCAAGAAATTGCAGCAATGGCTGGGGCTAAAGATGTGATTTATAAAACTGGTGACTATCTCCCTTCGGGTCGTGGTGCTTTCGGTCTTAGAGGAGGTGGTGAACGTGCGGTAAATATTTCACCATCAATTGAGTTTATTTTTTAATAAAAAAACATGAACACATTAGAACTAAAACCAGGAGATAAAGTAGGAATTTTTTACTATGACAGTGTACGTATAGGTACTAAAGCTGAAATAGAGGTAATTGAACACATTTCCCCAACTGGACAAGTAACTCTCTCTAATGGAAAACGCTACACATCTGATGGCAAAGAAATTGGTGCTGTAGAACCTAGTTACCTTTGGACTCTAGATAAAATACAACCAATCTTAGAAAAAATTGAAACTCTTGAGCGGCATAAGGAAGCAGAACGACAGACTTATTTAGCATCACCTGAAGGTAGGAGAAAACAAGCAGTGAATGATACTGTCAAAGCTGCGATCGCTGCACTTAATCAATACGGCTGGTATGCTGATGTTGATGGTCACATGGATGCTATGGAATCAGAAATTGAGCAAATTATCAAAAAATATGTCAGCGAACACGAACCTACAAGCTAAAAGTTCAGTTATTTAATCAATTGAGGTTAAGTTTTATGTTTGAGCCAAATGAAGAGGGAAAAGTCAGACTGTACTTTACAGAAGAGAAAATTTGCATTGGTTCCTACAAAGAAGTAGAAAAGTACGAGCGGGAAACCAAAAACAGCTATTGGGCATCTGAGTTTTTTGAATTACCACCAGACTATAACCCAATTAGTAAGACAGCAGATGAAATTAAGTTAGCTGTGAGAGAAGTACTTTTATCAAAGTTACTGAAGAAAAGTTTAGGTCTGTGATGAACCTTATATGTATGTACTACGGATACCGTTGTTATACCAGAGAAGATAAGCCTTTGGGTTGGCTATACACATTTGACTCTAATCTTGAATATGCTTTTATCAATAAAAGTTTCCATTTGTGCAAGCGATGGAAAACAGAAAAAGGAGCTAAAAAACACTTCGATTATTACAATAATAATTGGCAATTTAAGAGTAAAGGAGGCTATCTCAAAATCGAGGTAATGCCAGAAATTACTGATAATGGAAAAGAAAAATCTTCTCAGCAGCGATGGAATGAAGCCAATCGTGATGCACTTTACCAAGCTCAAGAAAATTACAACCAGAAGCGCCCCATAATGTCATTTCGTCCAAAAGCCGAACTGTTGGAATGGCTGGACGAGGAACGCGAAACTGATGACAATGGTGAACCAGAAACTGATGCTTCACTCTTAAATCGGAAGTTAGAAAAACTCAGACAGTTAGAACAAAAAGATTTTAGCGATTCGTTTAAGTGAAATTAAAATGCCAAATAAAATATTAAAGTTTGAACTAATTGAAGGGCTACCAGAAGACAATGGAACTTATTTTGTATTATTAGAAGATGGTTCGATAAAAGAAGGATATTTTGGCTCATTCTCTTTTCCTCATCATCAAGAAGATATTGTTAGAATTGCTAACTGTGAAGATAAGCAATTTCATTATGAAAAATTTATTGGTTGGCTAAAACCTATAGAATGATTTGTTTTAATACAATGATTTATGTATAAAATAAAAATCTGAAGATATTTATGTAAAACAATGAAAGCAGAACAATTAAAAACTAGAATTATTAATATAATTAATGAAAAGCCAAGGTTTTTTGATGGTGTTTGTGCTAAAGATATTAAAAATTTGCTCTTGGAACATTACGAAATTTCTGTAAGTGAAAGAACAATTATTAAAGTAATGATGGAAATAATAGATGAGGGTCAGAATAAATTTGGTGGTTCTGGTTATGTTTGCGGTGATGATAGTACACTAACATGGGCGGATGAACATAGCAATGCAAATTCAAAAATGAGAGGATTACATAAGTATTGGTGGTTTAATATCTAAATATTAAAAATAAGTAGACTGAAGAATTAGCAAAGAAATATTTAAATAATGAGCAGTAACTTAGACCGTCTGTTGACAATATTAAAAGAACAAGCAGATTTAATTGATCAACTTAACACACGTTCTGACTTTCAATACAAAAGTACACAAAGGCTAGTTTTGGATTATGGTAAACCTTTTGTAACTCAGGTTAAATCACTATTTAAAGGTGAACGTAAAGCTTGCTTTGAAAATTGTTACAAGGCATTATGGGACTATTCGCAACTAAGTTACTGTGAAGGCTTTGCTATTGATGGTGAGTTGGATTTTGCAGTACCTCATGCTTGGTTAGTTAATAACGCAATGCAAGTAATTGACCCTACATGGATTGGAAATAAGTTTAAAGGCAGTACTTATTTTGGAGTAGTTTTCAATAGAGAATTTGTGATGGAGATGGCGGAAAAGACCAGAAGTTACGGCATCCTTGATAGCGACTATATGAATGAACACCAACTTAAACGAGAAGGATTTCCGCCTCATGCACTACTTCATAAGCAGGCGATAGATGCTCAATGATTAGTGCGATCGCTTCTCACCGTGAGGAAAGGAGCGTAGGCACAGCCAGATGTAGGCATCGCATCTTAACTTTATGGACTATTTAGTGGGTAATGTCGGTAATAACCTGATTATTCCTGAAAAATGAGACAATTTTCTAATATATGAATAATGAGGATATGCAATGGCTAATATTTTAAAAGACTCTTTTGGTTTTCCTAAAATTTCTAAATATTCTGGTTCTTCTCCAAACAAAGACAGCTATATTGTCTACTGTGTTGAGTTTGAAGGACGAGAATTAGGATATTGGATTTCTGGTACTGGAGAATGGCAAGATTTCAGGGATAATGATACAGATTTTGAAAGTTTAGAAAAATGCCTTGAAGGGCTTTATGAGATGTACCAATATGACGAAGATTACGAGTTTAGATACTGGGTTCAAAAAGTCAAAATTAAAGCAGAAATGATTTAGGTGGCAAGGAGTTGCTGAATTATGTACCTAAAGATATAGCTACTCTATAGAAACAGTTTTGGGTGCGATGCCTGCGGCGGGCGGATACGCCATCGTGTTATGCCATAATATTCAGTACTCTAGTAATATTGCAGTGACGAAGATATGTTAGCTGGTGCAGCACTACGTAAAACAGGTTCTAGTTGGGAATTTGCATCAGAAGCAGCATTAGAAGATTTTGTTTGGGATAACCTACAGCAATTATCAGGCTTAATACCTTTAAAACGACAGTATGCTGTTAAGGGCGAAATCTGCGATATCTTAGCACTTAACGAAACGAGACAATTAGTAATTTTAGAACTCAAAAATACTCAAGATAGATATGTTGTCCAGCAATTAACTCGCTACTACGATAACTTACTAGACGATAAACCATTTCCAGAGCAAATTGATTACAGTCAACCTGTCCGGTTACTTGCGATCGCACCCTCATTTCACAGACATAATCTGATTGACCGCAAACACACAAAGTTGATAGTCGATTTTTTGCTCTTTACTGTTGCCCAGATTAATCAAGACTTTCACTTACAACTGCAAGATACTGATACTAATCAAACTTGGTCAATTCCAATTACCTATCAGGAACTTGACATTAGCACTGTATCAAGCAATATTCCAGAACCACCGCAATTACTTTTAGATTGGCTTGGTGCTTGCACTGGGGAGGAACAACAAGCAATTCTCAGGCTTAGAGAGAAAGTTCTTGGCTTTGATGAGCGAATCAAAGAAGAAATTGAAAGTAGAAATACTATTAGATATGGCAGAGGTAAAGCTAAACCAGTAGCCGAACTATGCTATCAATCTAAAACTCGCCAGCTGATTATATTCCTGTGGTTGCCTGTGCCAAGTTCATTATTTGGTAATAGTAAAGAAGTGATTGGCAGAATTAGATTATGGACAGACGGTGCTTCTGTTACTGATGTTGGTCATGTGCCGGAAGGCTTGGGCAAGATGAAGCTACAATCCCAATGGGATGCTGTGCCACGAGAAAAACGACCTCATTTGATGCAAAGTCTTTCATATAAATCATTAATCCCTGTTCCAATTAACTGGTATAGCAACTTGCGGGATACTTGTAAAATTTCTAATTCGTTAGAATCACTAATAGATTTAGCACTTTTCAAGTGGTTGGCAAGAACTTAATCTCAATACCACACCGTTTTAGCAGTAATTCTTAGAGGAAACTTGTAGAGATGGGATATAGCTGGTAGACAATGGCGCAAAGCGATCGCCCCCACACCATTCTTAGAGGAAAACCAACAGCGTAGGCGCAGCCCCTTAAAGTAGACATCGCATACAAAAAAGCCCAGTCATCTCACAACTGGGCTTTTAGCTATCTCAATCAATTATTGGAGGATTAGTAGTTTCAAACTATGCAGCAGGTTGTTCTAAATTAACCTTGACAACTTTGTTCTTTTCTTGCTCAGTTTTTGGCAGTGTCAAATTCAAGATACCGTCTTTATAATCTGCGGTGACATTGGTATTTTGAATCCGGGCAGATAGAGGAATTACACGTTGGAATTTACCGTAGTAGAATTCACTTCTTGTAGTGCCATTGTTTTCGGTTTGAGTTTGGGACTTGCGCTCACCGCTAATGTGAACAGCGTCTTGGGTGACTTGAATATCTAGGTCTTTAGCTTCAAGTCCTGGCAGTTCTAGCTTCAAATGCAGAGCATCATCAGTTTCTTGTAGTTCAGCAGCAGGAACTTTGATAAAATCTCTGTCAAACCGTGCAGATGGTACTCTGGTATCTCCAAGTAAGCCATTAATGTGACGTTCTAAAGCGTTCAATTCTTGCCAGGGGTTGTAACGGACTAGTGCCATAATTCTTTCTCGGAAAAATTCAGCTATTGTTTAATGGTTTTTGCACTTGGTTTTGTGCTTATGTATTTATAATAAGTATGGTTAAAACTCGTGTAAATTCGGCTATTATCACCAAGTAATTGATGATTACCGTACAAAATTAAGCAGTAAAAAAGATTACGGTTTACTCGAATTTTGAGGTTCGGTAAACCCGAATAATAACTATTAATACCAATAATAATCAACTAATTATTCTGCTGTTGAAGGGGATAGTGCAGTCAGGCGTTGCTTATATTCCCAAAACAACAATCACACTCGCTTTACTCGCTTCGCCATCGCACTATTCAATGAGCATTTTGATTTAATCATCTGGAAACTGCCAAGATGAAATACTTTCTACATCTTTGCTACTGCATTGAATACAAGTAACATCAAATGCTGAATCCATCCACTCATAACCGCAAGTACGACAGTGACAGAAAATATTATTGCGGTTGGCATCTTTTATACCCTGATGCCATTGCTGTAGTTGGTCTAGATTTTGAAAAGGTAAATTGTCAGACATTCTCGTAAGCCCTTCGCTATCACAAAATAGTCTACTTAAACGGTTGTCCCCACTGCTCCCAATTCTCCTTGTTAAATGGCGATCGCCACTTTTGAATCAGGCTCAACTCTAGCGCTTGCCGTGCGCGTCGTTCAACTGGAGCATCCCACCAAAAACCAATATTAACCGCCGTCTCTATCTGATAGCGATAATGTAAGTCTTGGTAACTGCTGATGTAATCCTTGCAGCCATGAGTCCCACGCCAGCGTTTGTTACTCCGCTTAGTTTCCCCAACATAAAGTAGCAATTCAGCAGCAGAATCAATCACAAAATACAAAGCTGCTTGACCAAAATCATCTGGCATCCGGTAAAAAGCCATTGGTTGTAAATGCAGCTTAAACGGGTCTATCGTCTCTGGGTCACAGTGTGTCGGGGCTAGGTCAAACAGTGTTGCTTGTTTTGGTGCTTGACTTTTTCTCACTAGCTGCTGATAGTCAAAGATTTGCGCTTTCCACTTCAGCAGTGCATCAGCACTCATCACCAGCGCCTCTGCTCTACGTGCTGGTGTGGGTTTTATGTTGGCAAATAGGTTTAACTGATTATTGGGTTCCAAGGTCATCACAGGCAGTTACTTTCCCAGTAGATTATCCCTTACAACTGAATCGAGTAAATCTGTTAACGGGTTTAGGCGATCGCATTTTTTGAAACCGGAACAATAAACTTATTTTTGCGCCCAAACCTGCGTGACGCGAGGGATGCAAAATATTGTTGTTTCGTCAGCAGCCAATGCCTTTATTTGGGCAATCGTCTGGTCAATCTCTTCTTGTGTTGTCAGTCCAGCTTCAATGAAAGCATCAACTGCCCAATTAGAAGCAGAAATTAAAGAGTTACGGCAAAGCAATAACCAGTTAGAAGATAGCAATAACCAATTAGATATAGCCAACAAACGATTGACAGATGAGAAAACTGCAATGTCAGCCACACAGCAACCCCAAACAGTTACTCTATATGCCAACAAGGGCAAGGACACAGATAAAATTCTGTTGCTGATAAATGAAGAATTTTTAAGTGGTGAAGGCTTTAAGGCAGGGAGAAACTAAAGCCAATTAGCGGGTTGGATACTCTGTGTTAGTGGCTTGTTGGGGGATGTGTTACGTGAGCTACTTATCGTTTGGAACGGTATTTGTACAACTATCATTCCAAGGTTATAAAATAGACAAACCAAGGGTTAAGGCAGCCAAGCTAGCAACCCCTTTTGTAAACATATTCATCGTAAAATTACCTTGTTAGGTGACTAAATTTATACCAGATAGAGGAGTTTTTACCCGTTATCTGTCTTCATAATCTCAGACTTTCTTAAGTAGCCACATCAGGATATGCACCCAAGATAGAAAGTTTTTTTACAACAAAAGTGAAAAAATATCAAAACCTTGTGAAAAGTTATATTTATACCTAGATATTTCTTAAAAAGATACAGTACAAACTTGCTACGTAATAAGATATCAGTACCCCTAATCCTTAACCTGACCTCACCGCCCTAACTCTACGTAACACTTTGTAGCGCATTATGTAGTACAGAGGCTATTTTTGGTGATTTGGTGCGATCGCTATAGTCGATAGCATTAACCTGTTGGATACGGCAAGCACTGAACAGGCAGACACCGAACAAGGTGCGGGCGGGTGTTGCCATCGCGGTCATTGTCTAAACCGTGACTGAAAATTAGCTGTATCTTTGACTGAGTTAAGACCTTGGCGCGATCGCTATTGCTCACCTCACCTCACCAAATACCTTTTTTGTTTTGGGATCGCGGCGGGGCCCCAATTAGATGAGGCGATTTTATTCGCGGTGAAAAATTGAAATTCCAAAAGTTGTGCCAGATTGTGAAAAGCGATCGCCCCCATCTCTGCACTGGAAATGCTGACAATCCGAGAGGTAAAGCGAATTGCTTTTTGTGTGATGTCGGGATATAACTGTCACCCAAAGAATTTTATTTTTAGTCAACACCCTTCGCTGCTCATCAATTTCATTTTCTTCGTTCCTGATTTTATTTTGGATTAGGTTGACCACAAGATGCGCGGTAGAGAGTTAGTTGATCACAAACAAAGTGAACGTTGAGCATTCCCCTGGAAAGAGAACCAAGATTCAACATTAAATCTACAAAAATTTACCCCGTTTTTGACCCCTTGTTAAGAATAGTTCCTAAAAGGCGAAAACGCCTATACCGTAATCCCTTCAGCCTTTGTAAATAAATTTTGTGAAAGATTACAATTGTGCTTTGATTTTGCTGTTTTGTGCGTGACACCGAAAATCGCCCAAATTCCCGATTTTCACCAATTCTCACCAATTAAACTCAATATATCCCAATCCTCCAGAACGCAAATTCAAATTCATCGCTGATTTTTTACCTCTTCAACATCTTCCAGTCACAAAATTCTCATTAGCTCAATAATTCCCAAAAAATCCCAAAAGTCACCCGATTTATCCCCATATTTACCTACTAATTTTAAACACGCTTAAAAGCTTTTAAGCTCTGTAATCCATCTTTTTTTGACGCACAGTACGCCTTATTTGGCGGAAAGTTTGTTGAGGTAAAAATCAAGAATCAGCCAAAAATGAGTCCGATAAAACTACAAAAGAACTACAAAAGTGACTGAGGTTTTACAACGCTTGTGTCCAATCAAAGCAGAGGCAGGGGAGGAAAGAGTTGATAGACAATTAGTTCTTTTCCCCCTGTTTCTCTTCTACCTCTACTGCCCTCAACGCAAAACTTCCTTAACCGAAGGTCTTGGGAGTGTCGAGAGGTGTAAGCGAACTGTGGCTACCAATCTCAATTGGGAGGCAAGGTAACACAGAGAGAGCGATCGCGTCACCCGATCACAAAAGCTAACTGATCACGCCACTGTTAGGAGAGATCACCTCCGGTGGGCGGTTACGCCATCGCGTTTACAAACAGAGTTAGAATCTCCCGTAAGTCATGGACAAAAAACATTTGTCTGTTATTCTCATTTAAGTGGGAAAAATGTATATTTTTAAACATTCCATTGGGAACGGCAGTAATGACGGCAGTATGACGGCGATAGTGCCGTCAAAAACGAAATTTTTCTGGGATTTTGTAAATCTTCTAATGGTAAAATTGACGGCAGTATGATGGCCCTGTTGACGTCCTACACGGCAAGGGTAAAAGCTCAAATCAGCCGCCTGAAAATAAACATACCTACTACGGTTATTTTCGCTATTGTTGATTTGAGAAAATTGGCTGTTTTTGACTTAAGTAAAAATACTCAGTGAGTCCGAAAAAGAATTTGAGCAAGGACGTGAAGTATTTTTGAAAAAGCAAGGTAAATCAATTCCAAATTCACGCATTCCAAATTGGAGAAGTGCGATCGCCCGTAGTCACGTCAAGAATTGAGATTGGGGATTTGGGTTTTGGTAGTCATGGTCTGGTAGTCATAATAGATTTGGTAGTCATGATGATTAATATCTATTTATATAGAGGGCGTGACTACGGTATCAGATTTTGATACAAAATGCCGTTCTTCTCAGTGGTGACTACCAAGTATTGTATAAAAGCTAGCAGCAGTAAGTTGGTAGAGAATTAATCGGGATTTTGCGATCGGTAGGGAATTAAGCATACGCCGAAGAAGGTGCTTCGGCTAGCAAGAACCGCAGGCATCGCGGCCATTGTCTAACTGCTGCCGGGAGCAAAATTAAGAGCGGTGGCTTTAACGTCTGAAGGGGTGAGGCAAGCGATCGCGCCGTGGTCAATTAGAGGCAGAGAAATTAGGCAGTCAGGATGATCGCCTTTGCAAGCTACGCCCGTAGTCACGCTAAGAAT
This sequence comes from Nostoc sp. CALU 1950, assembly GCF_051172895.1. Lineage (NCBI taxonomy): Bacteria > Bacillati > Cyanobacteriota > Cyanophyceae > Nostocales > Nostocaceae > Nostoc > Nostoc sp. CALU 1950. The sequence continues at coordinate 13,435 of NZ_JBDNJQ010000187.1, forward strand.
TGAGATTGGGGATTTGGGTTTTGGTAGTTACGGTCTGGTAGTTATGATGAATTTGGTAGTCATGATGATTAATATCTATTTATATAGAGGGCGTGACTACGGTATCAGAACTTGATACAAAATGCCGCTCTTCTCAGTGGTGACTACCAATTTTGTATAAAAGCCAGCATTGGCAAAGCAGTACAAACTTGAGATGGTGGCGCGGCTATGCCAGTGAAAAGACGCGACAACGTAGTTGTAAGTCTTGGGCATTGGGTATGGGGTGAAGTGCTTGCTCCCTTAGCGATTGCCTACGGTGGCGGGTAAGCTGGGAGCTAGCCAGAAGAAAATAATAAAGCAAAGCATAACTACTGGAGCGATCGCTATCGTAAAACAGGAGACGTGGCAACGCAGTTGCCAGTCCAGTCCACCACACCACAGATGTCAATAACCGCGCTGACGATTCTGTGCAATGGCGTAACCGCCCTCTGTCTTGCGATCGCTAATCATAGATTTGTTCCAGCCAGTTACTCAAATTGCTACTAAAAACCCAATGAATGAATTTTGGGTAAGGGCTGGGCGCGATGATTTTCTCTAAGAATTTTGAGGAGCGTAGCTTGCTGCCAACTCTTGGAGACGTTGCGCGTAGCTTGCTTCCACGAAGTGGTACGGCATCGCTTTCTCTAAGAAATTTTGCTGGCTGTCAAAGAATAGTCACAACCTGTTATCGCTTTCAAAACTTGTTATTACAAATGTCTAACCAATAGATGCGGTATGGAGGCGTAGCTTGCCTCTACTAGCGCGGCTACAGAAGTTATGCCCTAAAATTTTAAATAGGCATAACCACTATAACTGCCATGACAGACCGCATCGACCAAATCATAGAGAAGCTTCAACAATTAAAGGAAATCAGGCAGCATCTGGTCAATGAACCAATGTCTGAATCTGGGGTCTGGATTCATCAGTATGAAGTACGCAAAAAATATAAAAAAGATGGTGAAATCTACTGGTATGTATACGCAAAATGGCAAGCTAATGAGCCAATTTTCAAGAGAAACCCAAAAGCTAGGCTAAAAGGGATTGTCAAGCGCGGCAAGAACCCAGACTATACCTGTCACCAACACATAGGCAGGGTCAGCAGTAGCACAGGGCTAGGAACTGATTCAGAGGTCGCGATCGCATATCAAGAGTGGGAAAATCGCAAGCGGTTAGACGCGCTTGATAAAGCACTTGATGAGATAGAAAACGCGCTTATAGAAGTTATGCCAGACCAAAATAACAAAGCATAACTATTGTGGGGCATAGCAGGAGACGCGGCAAAGCCGCCGTCGCTTAGGCAACGCAGTTGCCAGTCATAACCACCCATCACGCCGCCTGAACGCCGAATACCTGATAACCGCGCTGGCAATTGGGAGAGCGATCGCAGAAGGAAGAGGTGGGAGACGCGGCAAAATCAATAACTTGTTATTGCATAAAACTGTTATAACCTGTTAAATATTTAAAATTAAACCTATAACATATTAGCTAAGGTAGTAACAGGATAATGCATATATACTGTTACAAACTCATCTACCAATCTAACCATTAGCTGAAATCCTTGTTATACAACGATTGTGGATATATGCACTATGAACAGGTTATGCAAATATGAACAGGTTGTGATTAACTGGTTAACGCATACATAAACCTGTTATCTAAAAGCTCATTGCAGACATGATAGCTTATATAACCTGTTACGTCTGTTAATTTAAATTAACAGACGTAACAGGTTATATAAGCTATCATGTCTGCAATGAGCTTTTAGATAACAGGTTTAT